>NZ_JBFOFA010000009.1:0-157522 GCF_040887125.1 Enterococcus sp. C74
TCAAAAACGGCTAGGGACACACCTCTAGCCGTTTTTTATTACTATATATAGAATATATACACCTTATTGTTTACCATGTTCTTTTTCTGCTAAAAGCAAACTGCCAATAATTCCACTCTCATTCGGCAGACCCCAGCGTACAATGTATTCATCTACTTGTGGCGTTTCCATGTACCCACCCATTAACTCAACGAATTGTTGTCGAATTTTATGCAACAAGTGATCTTGATTCATCACTCCGCCACCTAAAATGATTTTTTCAGGAGCTAACGTCAACGTATAATTGATCAATGCTTGAGCAATATAATAGGCTTGGATGTCCCATATTGGATGATCTTGAGGAAGTTCTTGGCCTTTGATTCCAGTTCGTGCCTCAATTGAAGGTCCAGCCGCTAATCCCTCCAAACAATCTTTGTGGTAAGGACATGTTCCTTCATAGGTATCCTCTGGATGACGTTTTACCCAGATATGCCCCATTTCTGGGTGGGCAAGTCCAGAAAAGATATCTCCTTCAAGGACCACACCGGCACCGATCCCTGTACCGACAGTCAAATAAATACAACTCTTTTTCCCTTGTGCGGCTCCTTTTAGCAATTCGCCGTAAGCTGCTGCATTCACATCTGTCGTCCAAGCCATCGGAATCCCGTAACGTTCTTGGATGCTGCCTAAAAAATTGTAGTTGCCCCATCCAGGTTTAGGTGTTGCCAAAACATACCCATAATTATCGGCATTTTTATCAATACCGATCGGACCAAACGAACCGATCCCTAACGCCTCTAGTTCATATTGATCAAAAAAATCAAATACTTGCTTTAGTGTTTCTTCAGGTGTAGTTGTAGGAATACTTACTCTTTCTACGATAACGCCTTCATTTGAAACGGCACAGATGAATTTTGTTCCCCCTGCTTCTATTCCACCATACATTGCTTATTCCTCCTCGAATCCGATTGTCCGAATTTCATAAGGTCTAACGGTCGGAGCAATCGTTTGCTCAACTGTTTCTTCTAGCAGATTCAATAATTCCCCTTGTTTCCCATTTTTAGTGATTTGTAATGTTGAATCAAGACCGGACAAATTAAACCCACGCACCACTACTTTATCACTAAATTTACTTCGTTTCAAAGCAGTAATTGCAAACGTTTCCCCTTCGCAAGTTAAATAGCTGTTTTCAGCTGGCAAGGTTCCTGTTTGAATCGCCATTTGCGTGGTAGAAAAAGGAATTTGTGCGCTATAAGCATGATGGTAACTAGCAAATTTTTCTTCTGGCTGATGCACTTCGATACTGTAGTTAAAGCAATGTACCCCATGACATTGGGCTTCTGGTGTTGGAAAATATCCCCAATCTCCTAATTCCCCTACACAACGTAGTAAAGTCACCGCAATCACACTGTCATCGATTACTTCATATTCATTTAATCCATAATTGCCAACTGTTACGCCATAATCGTTTCCTTCTAAATGAACGAACGCCTGTTGATGCTGTGGATTTGTTGGATTTTCCCAACTACTTGATACATCATTGGGACGGGTAACCACTTCAAAAATACTATCAGCTTGATGTTGTTTCACATGTAACTTTGTTGGGAACAACACACGTAAGCGATGATCATCCATTTGATTATTCACTTTTGTTTCAAAGTCGATTTTTTTGCTGTCTTTTCTTAAAGTGATAACAGTTGTTACTTCTAACACACGCTTTTCTTTTGAACGACCTGCTTTACGGTGACGAAACTCAATGACCATCTGTTGTTCTTTTGCTAAACGTTCATCAGCAGCTACTGGGATCAATAATTCCTGGGTAACTTTTACTTGTGCTAATTCACTCGTATCAGTTACGACTTCTACGGTACTTTGATCATTTTCCTTTGATAAAATAGGTTGGTCATTTTCAGGCTGTTTGAAGATATATTCATTTCCAATATCCCCAACATCTTCGAATGTCAATAATTCATCTAGTTGTTTGCCCGTTGATTTGTCTTTCAACGTCAAGGTGCCATTCGATTTGATCTCTAGCCGAACTTGTTGATTTTCTAATACTCGTCCATCGTTTTGGATCATCGTCTCTTTTTCTTCTTTAGCTTTTCCTTCTATTAATACGTACGTGTTCCAAGAAAAAGCTGGCATTTCGCTCACTGGTAAAGTGACCGTGATTTTTCTCGCCATGTAAGGAATCCTAAACCGATCTTTTGGCAGATCATAATCAAACGTCACAAATGTTTCTGATAGTAATGCAGGGACTTCTTCACCATTGGATGTTTCTACATGATAGCTTTTTGGTGGTTGCTTTTCTAGTTCTTCATATAATTTCTCAGGTATTCCTTCTGCAAAACATTTTCTTTCTAACTCAATCGTTATTTCTGCTTCACCAGTCTTTGCTGATCCAGCCGTGTTCATAACTAAGAAAGGATAGCTTTTTGCTGGTAAGCTGCTAGTGTCGATCGCTTGGGCAAGTTGTTTGATTGCTTCTTCTGCTAAATACTTCCCTACTTCATCTGCTTTTTCAAACCGTGTCATCATTTCTCGATGGACAGAATCAACCGAACACCCGCAAATACTGTCATGTGGATGATTTTGCATCAACGTTTTCCACGCATAATCTAATTGATCATGGGGATATTTACCTGTGACTTCATAAGCCATCGTTGCTAATGGCTCAGCAATATTTTCAATTTGTCTTTGAACTTTAGTATTCCATTGTTTTAAATAGACACGTGCTGAAGCAGTATTCGCTAACGTATACCAGCCATCTGTTTCCTGACTGGTCAACTCTCCCTCAACGGAACCAAGTTCTTCTGGCAAGTCCTTTTGCACCGCCGCAAGATAATCGACAAAATTGGAATGGATAAATTCATACTCTGGATATAATTCATTCGCTAATTTGATTGCTGCTGTTACATCCTTTTGAACCGGTTGATGATCCACTCCATTCATCATCAACAGATGATCGGTTGATGCGTATTGCTCTGCATCTGCCAGCTTTTGGTCCCAAAAGGCTCTTGCTGTCTCTTTATCAGCCGGGATCTCATTTCCATTACTGTACCAATTGGCAAACAGTAACCCAAAGATTTCTGTGCTATCTGGTCCTTTCCACCACATTTCAGAATATTGAGAAGAATAATTTTCTGCTTCCAAGACTTGATTATCAAAGCCAATTGGTTTTACGCCTCGTCCAAAAGCAGCAGCTGAAAGTCCTGCTTGTTTCATCATTTGTGGTGTTTGCCCCATATTTCCAAAAGTATCCGGGAAATAACCGAGCATCACAGGCGTTCCCCACTTCTTACTTTCTTCCATTCCAATCAACATATTACGGACATTCGCTTCTGAACTGATCAAGAAATCATCTTGTAAAATATAAAAAGGACCGATCCTTAATTTCCCCGCATCAATTGCTCGTTGCACCGCTTCTTTCTTTTCTGGACGTACTTGTAAATAATCATCTAAAATAATCGTTTGTCCATCTAAATGGAAACTATTGAAATCTGGATCGGTTTCAAATAATTCCAAAAGATCATCCATCAATTCGACTAAACGCATATGATGCTGTTCATAAGCCATGTACCATTCACGATCCCAATGACTGTGCGAAATGATATATACTTTCTTTTTCATTTTATTCCTCCTATTTCGCTACTCGAATATCAAAGTAATCCATCACTAATTCACAAAACATCATGTTCGCCCAAGAGAACCATTCTCTGGTGTAGTTGTTTGGATCATCGACATCAAACCCCTCGTGCATCAAATGTGTACCAGCATCTGTCGCAACTAATAAGTCTAAAATCCGCTTTTTCTCTTCTTTATCTTCAGTGGTCATCCCTTCCATCGCTAATGCAATCGGCCAGATGTAATTTTCTGGAGTGTGAGATGATCCGATCCCTTTTGCATATTTCCCTTCATAGAAGTAAGGGTTCTCTTTACTTAGTAACGTTTTTCTCGTTGCCAAATATTGTTCATCTGTGGTAGAACAGTAACCTAAATACGGAGCAGCAATCAAATTAGGTACATTACTGTCATCCATAATAGAAGCGTTTCCTAATCCATCAACTTCATAAGCATAGATGGTTTCTCCTTGTTGGTTTTTAGTCAACGCATAGTCTTCGATTCCTTTTTGGATATCTTCTTTTAAAAGTTTGGCTTCTTCAAGGATTGCTTTACTACTTGTTTCTTCCGTGAGAATGTTCGTAAAGATTTCTTCAATATAACCCAGCACTACTACAGCAAACATATTTGAAGGAACGAGGTAGCCATATTGACACGCATCATCGCTTGGACGAAAACCAGACCAAGTCATTCCAGTTGGTGCAACTGCACTTCCACGCCCATCGTTGACTAAGGTATCTTCTTTCCTCGTCGTATCTCTTTCGAAAGTATAAGGAGATTGATTGTGATCTTGTTCGGTTTTGAAGACATGTAAGGCTTTTTTGATTCCTTCAACAAACGAATCATTCAATTGGTCCGTTCGACCAGTGTTCTTATATAATAAGTAAGCTAATTGGATAGGATAACATAAGGAATCGATTTCATATTTACGCTCCCAGATCCAATCATTCATTTCAGTATGGTCACTTTGATGCCCCGCTCCATTTGCTTCTTCATTGAATGCGTTTGCGTATGGATCGATGTTGATATATTCAAATTGTTTTTTGACAAGCCCACTAATCATCGAAGCTAAGTCTTCATCTTCTTTTGCAATGACTAAATATGGACGGACTTGAGCGGTGGAATCACGCAACCACATCGCTGGAATATCACCAGTTAATAAAAAAGTCGTCCCGTCTTCATGTCTTTTGACTGTCGTTAACAATGTATTGGCAAAGGCAGCAGAGAAATTCGCTGCCCAATCTGCATGCTCTTCTCCACATTTTGCAGTAATTTCATCCATAAACTGTTGAACTGACTTTGGTATATCTTTGTATGCCATTTATTTTCCTCTTTTCTTTATTGATATATCATAAGAGGATTATACCTCGTCATTTTACAATTGTCTACGCTTTCAAAATGAGATTTTTCTTATTTACTTTTAGTGGTTTTATGCTATGATCTTTATATGATATATCTTATAAGAAGGTGCTTTTATGAATCAACCACTATACCAACAAATCTTTCATGACTTACAACAAGCAATTGCTGATGGATCGTTACCTGTTGACAGCCAGGTACCTACCGAAAAGGAATTGTCCACCAAGTATCAAGTGAGTCGAATCACTTCTAAACGTGCATTAACTGAATTAGAACAATTAGGTCTGATTTATCGTGTCAGAGGAAAAGGCAGTTTTGTCAAAGCAACGACTAGTGATCTTAATAGAAACGATGTGATTAAAAATAGTCGCATCCTGTTCCTACTTCCCTTTTTATCTGACCTTTCTGTCGGAGATTTTACAAAAGGACTAAATCCAGTGATGCAAGAAAATCAGTTAGAGGTCATGATGACGACTGTTGATTTTCTGGCAAACAAAACGGCGAAGGAAATCATGCAAGAATTTGACGGAATGATTTATTATGCGTTTGCGACCGATCAACATCTGGATCTGCTCTTTGAATTATCATTGAAACAATTCCCAGTTGTTGTTTTAGATAAAAAAATCTATGAACTTCCTTTTCCAACTGTCCTTTCAGATAATTTCCAAGGTGGTTCTTTGGCTACGGCTCATTTGATTTCAAAAGGGCATAAAAAGATTGCCTATCTTTTTGGTGAACAGGCGCATCCACAATCTGTCCGACAACGATACTTGGGTTACCTGGAAGCTTTGGACAAAGCCAATTTGCCGTTTCATACAACTTTAGATGCAAAAGGCACTACGATTGAAACGTTACTGACCTACATCAATGAACATCAGGTCACTGCGTTTGTCTGCGAAAACGATCTGGTAGCTATTCAAACGATGAATCATTTAAAACAACAAGGCTATCGTATCCCAGATGATTTTTCGATCGTTGGATTCGATGATATCCAAGCAGCCGCTTTAGTTGATCCACCATTAACAACGATTGCTCAAGATTTCCACCAACTAGGAGAACTTGCAGGAAATGCTTTGATCACTTGGCTCAAAACAAATAACATTCCCGAAGATACGAGCCAACCAGTCTCATTTATTAAACGACACTCAACAAAGGAGATTTAACATGAACATTCAACATATTGATACTCGTCACGGTACAGCCAATCAAGCGAACTTCTCAAATGGGAACTGCCAGCCTTATACTGGTGTTCCTTTTGGGATGAATTACTTTGCCCCACAGACAACTGATCAAAAAGGTAGCTGGTGGTTCCATCCTGACGATCACACCTTCCAAGGCTACCGTTTGACTCATCAGCCAAGTCCATGGATGGGTGACTTCAGCTATTTTGTCTTCACTCCGATCAATGGGTTATTACCTGAAAATACCCTGTTCCATGCACAAAGTTCGTATCGTCCAGAAGAAAGCACATTCTGTCCAACTCATTTAACGATCAACCAATTACGTGATGGTATTCGCTCCACGTTGATCCCTAGCATGTACGGTGGTGTCCTAACCATTGATTACCACAAAAATGAGAGCGGTTTACTTTTGTCATTTCCTGGTAAACATCAATTAGTTCTAAAAGATCCCTATACGATTGAAGGACAAGTCACTCATTTTGCAGGCGCCGAAGATCCTGATTTTACCTTCTATTTTGTCTTACATTTTGAACAGCCAATCCAATCAAAGGAATTGTCACAGTTAGCAGCCGATGACGCTGGGTCGGTTCCGATTTATTTTGGCGACGTAAAAAAACAAGTCATTCGTTTCGGTACTTCCTTCATCAGTTCTGAACAAGCTTCATTTAATCTAGAACAAGAGTTACATCAAACGCCTGATGACTATTTGCTGAATAGTTCACAACAATGGCAAAACTATTTTGACCGAATCAAAGTCGAGCATCATGATCCGCAACAGTTACGGACGTTTTACCACAATCTCTACCGTGTATTTTTATTCCCACAAACGTTCTATGAAATCGACTCGACCGGACAAAAAATCCATTATGATACCACTAGTCGAAGTGTAAAACCAGGTGTACTTTATACCAATAATGGTTTTTGGGATACTTATAAAACAGTGTATCCACTTTACTCTTTGATTGCTGTCGAAAAATATGAAGAGATGCTTGAAGGCTTTTTGAACAGCTATCGTGAAACTGGCTTTTTACCAAAATGGCTTTCGCCAGATGAGCGCGGTCTCATGCCAGGAACATTGATTGATGCAGTGATCGCTGATGCCTCGGTTAAGAGAATCCGTAAAGATTTAATGGCTGAATTTCTCGAAGCAATGAAAAAAGGGGCTACGGTCCAAAGTGAAAAACAAAATTACGGACGTCAAGGAACGACTGATTATCTAAAATATGGTTATGTACCAAATACTTACCACGAATCAATCAACCACACCCTTGATTACGCTTATAGTGACTTTTGTATCAGCCAAGTAGCCACCGGTTTGAATGAAGCAGCAACCGCACAACACTATCAAAAGCAATCTTTCAATTATCAAAATGTCTTTGATCCGGAAACCGGCTTCATGCGTTCCAAAGATCCCGAAGGAAGATTCCGTACTCCGTTTTCTTCCACACGTTGGGGTCAGGATTATGCAGAAGGTAGCGCTTGGCAAAGTAGTTTTGCTGTTTACCATGATTTTGCTGGTTTGATCAATGCTCACGGTGGACCAGATCAATTTGAAGAAAAACTGATTGAATTATGTAACCAAGCACCAACTTTTGAAGTTGGCGGTTATGGTTTTGAGATCCATGAAATGAGTGAAATGGCAGCGATCGAGTTTGGACAAGTTGCCATCTCCAATCAACCAAGCTTCCACTATCCTTATTTATTCAGTTATATTGGTAAACCCGAAATGGCACAACCATTGATCAAACAATTGCTGACACAAACATTCGATGATACCCCGACCGGTTATCCAGGAGATGAAGACAATGGGAGCATGGCAGGTTGGTATATCTTTAATAGTTTAGGCTTTTATCCTGTCACGCCAGGAACAGGTGAATATGTCATCGGGATGCCTTTAGTCGACAAAGCTGTGCTTACGTTGTCTAATGGTGAACATTTAACAATCGAAACAAGCCCTAATCACCCACAACAACAATTTATCCATGAGATCACAAGAAATGAAACTAGCTATCGCAAACTCTTCTTTACACATGAAGACTTGCTGACTGGTGGCACGATTGCTTATCAGTTGGGGATTGTTCCTAATCCTACAAAACACGACGCTGAAGACTTCCCTTTTTCTTTGACCAAATAAACAAGCTGACTTATTTGGTTATTCTATAAGACAAAACACCTTCTTTGAATTTCTTAGTCTCAAAGAAGGTGTTTTGATAGATTTAGAATGAATTTTTCGATAAGATTATTTTTTATTTTTTTTCTTTTGACTATTTCCTTTTTTTACTAGTTGTTCAGTAACTTTGGCTAGTGTATCCGTGACCTCTGTTTTGACTTTAGTACCTGTTTCTTTCATGCTTGTATTTATTTTTATTGATGACTTCAATTGTTTTATTTTCAAAGAAGAGAACTTGTTGCCGATTACTTCTGTCTTTTCATTCGTAAATTCTACTGTCTTTTTTAACGCTCGTTTACTCACGTTCGTTATCCTATTTTTTTCTTTTTTACAATATGCACATAGTTTTTTAGGTTCAGATATTTCTCGTCCACAATTTGTACATTTATACATTGCTTTCCCCCCATTAGTCCGTTACATATCCACTTAAAATATACTCAGGATCCGCTTCGATCATATCAGAGATAGTATGAATCAACGTATGAATATCATCAATTGCTTCTGTTATTGGATTGGTTGATTTTTGAAAATACTCATCTAATTTTAACGCCATTTCTCTAGTCAAAATGCTTTCCAAATCTTTTTTATGGAGATTTAAGCTATAGTTCAAAGCAACATATTCATCTAAATCTGAAAGGCAATTTACTTGGATATTAAAACTCTCATTTATAAATAAAATATTTTGCAAAATATCATTTGCTGACTTTTCTTTATCACCAAATTTCATACGGTTTTTTCGGTAACTGATTACCTTTCCTTCTAACTGTTTTAACAATTGATATTTCACAGTAGTGATATCATTTAGCACATTAACTAACAACTGTTTTTTTATTTGAGGATCTTTTATTAACACTGATTGTTCATATTTCTCTTTAGCAGAAACTACACCTGCATAACGATCATTTTCAAAATTTTTGATTACTTCGTCTATTTTCAAATTAAGATCATCTAATTTGTCTTCGATTTTTTTAAGTTCTAACATGACTCCTACTACTATTGCTGCAGGACCCAAAGCTGAACAAACGCTTGTTCCATTTTTTAATGTCAAATTTTTAACAAATTCGCCACTTTTTTTATCAGCAATCTGTGCATATACTCCATCTTTCCCAGAGACAAAACGATACGTTCCATTTTTTAGTCCCTTTAATATTTCCGGTGGAATATCTAATACGTATTCTCCTTTATTTATAATTTCCATGACGGTACCACTCGTCACTATTGCCCCATTTAAATGTTTAACAATTTTTTCTGAAAAATGTAATTCTTTCACTTTTTCTACCAATTGGTTTTTTGGAACTCTGATACCCGCTTGCATTATCTCCATATTACGCCCCTCCATTATATTCAAAAACATTATACCGCTTAATGAAAAATAAATACTATCAATATTACTAAATAATGCTACTAAGAAGCAAAAAAATACCTACACTGATCTATATCCACAAAAAATTTCGTTTTTTATATTAAAAAAGCCTGAACTTTTAATCTCCTTCGAAAAAAGGAATTAAAAATTCAAGCTTTTTTTATTGAGATGATTTGTCTCACTACCAAAGGAGCAGACTCAGCCAAAAGATCAGCCGTTTCACTAGCCTAAGAATTCAAACACATCTGCTCGATCATATAGTTTCAATACTTTCTCACATAAAAACTGAGTGAACAATGCTGCCGCAACTGGGACGACTAACCAGCTCAAAACAACAAGAGCCGGATTTAGACCTGCATCTAAAGAAGCTAAAGGACCAACTAAACCAACGATCCCAAAACCAGCCGAGGCAGGGGTTCCTGAAATAGACAACAAAGCAACTGGAATAGCTGTAATCACTGCACTGATCAGACAAGGAACGAGAATAACCGGTCTGCGAAACAGATTAGGCATCATCATCTTCATCGCTCCTAACGTAATGGCGATCGTCACTCCTGATTTATTGACTTTCCACGAGTTCACGATCAAAACGAAAGTCGTTGCTGCGACACCCATTGCTGCCGCTCCTGCTGAAACACCATCTAGTTGGATCGCCACTCCGATTGCTACGGTGGAAATCGGTGAAATGATCAAGAAGGCAAAAGAACAGCCAATCAAGATCGACATCAGTAAAGGTTGTAGCGTCGTGAAATTATTGATGACCGTTCCGATAGCTGAGGTAATATCTGCCACATAAGGATAGAGATAAAACCCGATCACTCCTGCGCCGACACCAACAACGATCGGAGTCAACACAATCGCTACCGAACCAAATCGTTCACCAATCAGATAAATCAGCCCAACTGCGATAGAAGCAGTGATCATCGTATTGATGATATCGCCTGTGCCAGCACCAACATACACACCTGTTTCACCAAGCTCAGGAGTAAACTTCACCACCCCTGACCCGACAAATGCGGCACCAGCCACCACCATCATCTTCATCGGTGCAAAACCAAATTGCAAAGCAATCAATCCACCGATAATCAACGGTGTCGCTAATTGGAAGATGACCGCCATTTGAGCAACAGCCATCGCAAAAGAAGAACCACTAAAGTATCTTAAAATCGCCCCTAATACTGCGTTAGGAATCAATCCGATGATAATCCCCGTTGCTGTACCAGCTAGTACTTTGTTCAGAAAAATCTTTGGTGACATGCTTTGTGTCTGTTCCATCAATTATCCCCCTTTATTTTACCTGCAAGCTATCTTCTTTCGCATGGATCAGTTCTGTTAAGAAGTCACAATAAGGTGTTGCAATACCATATTTCTTCCCTTTTCTTGAAACCGCACCGTTGATGTAGTCGATTTCCGTCAAGCGGTGATTCTTGATCAAATCTTGATACATGGATGGATAATGTAATCCGATCGTTTCTGGATCGAAACAAGATTCACAATGAGCGATCACTTCTGGGATATCTAAGTGGATATTTTCAGCTTCTGCCACTGCCGCAAATTCACGAACAATCGTTTCCACCATCTTATGCGCAGTCGAAGTTTGACCTAACCCTGCCATGTTCACATCCAAAATCGTGCATAACCCATTCATCGTGCCATTCACACAAGCTTTACGGTAAATGGAATAATGGATGTTATCAGAGAATTTCGCATGTAAGCCTGATTCTGATAATTTTTCAGCTAGTGCTTTCGCTTGTTCTTCTTTGCCTTCTCCAAGATTTTGCAGCTCAATTGAACCACTTCCAAACAGTTTGACTTTTCCAGGTCCTTCTAAGCCCGCCGTCCACATGGTGTTACCAATATAAATGTTTGCCATTGGAACAAATTTTTCAATGATATCTTCATGTCCGATACCATTCAATAAGCATAATACTTCCGTTTCTTCTTTGATCAATGGACGGATATCTGTTAGCATTTTTTCTAATTGCATCGCTTTAGTAAATAAGATGATCAAATCTACCTGATCTTCTTCGCCTACTTCTGATTGAAGAACGACTGGTAACTTCTCAACTACTTCTTCGCCATTGAAATCTGCTTTTAACCCATGCTCTTTGATTTGTTGGACATGATCTGCCCAGCCGTCGATCAATAGTACTTCGTTTCCACCTTGATGTAACATCAGACCGAAACGACTTCCCATCGCTCCAGCTCCTGCAATTGCAATTTTCATGTTTTATTCCTCCCTTTTGCCTTACATTATACCTATCTAAGATTTATTACACAATTTTATTCTATAGCTTAGCCTTCTTTTTACACTACTTTACGTGAAATCAGCTTGCCTAAGAGAAAAACGGGCAATCCTAAACTTCTCCGTTCAATTGGAAGTTAGCAGAAAGATGTTTCAAATTACTTCCTTCCACCACTGCAAGCACAAAAAAAAGTAACCGAACATCAATAGAAAGCTTTCGGCTACTTTGGCAATGATCGATTAGCAGTGACCTCTAAGACAAAAGCAAGCGTTCCTCTCATACAAGAATAAAACCAACGCCCTCAACATTCACGGATCATTCTTCCGTTTCGACCAACATTTTCATTTTTAAGATGAATTCTGTAAAATTTTCTGCACCCGCTAACAATCGCACATTGATCGGATCAGAAACGATTTCGATAAACATTTCAAAAAAATCATTAAATTCTTTGGCTTCATCTTGTGAGATGGCAACTAAAGCTACGATTTGAACAGGATATTCGTCCCATTTGAGGGTTTCTTGCAAGGTCATAATCGAAAGGGCACTTTTTTTCGCCTGTTGTTCCAGCGAGTGGGGTACTGCGATACCTGATGGGAAACTGGTCGATGACATCGCTTCTCGTTTTTCCATCCTCTGGGAAAATTCTTCCTCCACATACCCTGTCACTAACAATCGATCAAACAATTTTTCCCGAATCATTTTAGGTGTCTGATCGGTCGGATCAAATTGATTAAAATAGAGATCTTCAATAATAAACCGATCAATCAAATGAAACATCTGTTTTCGCCAATTACTTTTTCGCTTGGCAGTCACCCGTTTTTGGATCTTTGCAAAATCTTTACGTGTCAAAATAGGATGGACATATACTGCGCCATTGATTTCAGTCACTCTGTCACGATCAGAAGAGACATACACATCATTTTCCTGTATGCTTACCTCGTGATGATCAACCGCCACGATCTCCACATCTTCCCCTAGCATACTACGAATATTTTGAACGTTTGTTTCTTCAAAATCATGGTAATTGTTGTGATCAACTAGCACTCGCAACTTTGGTCTTTTTTCTTTTTTGCTTTCTAAGTAAGCCCCGATGTGTAAAGCGATAAAAGAAATCTCATCCTCATTAAACCAAATCGCTAATTTTTCCTGTACCAACATCGACAAGTAAACCGCAATGTCATACGTTAACGGATAGGCTGTTTTAATATCTAAAAGGCTGCTATTCCGGGTGAACCGTTCATATTGAGAGCGATCATAAAGATTTTGCAGATGGATAGCTAATTTATTGAAAAAAGCTTCATCTTGTAAATCAATCAAATAGGTTTCTTTGACTTTCTCTAAAACTTCATTTAGTGTTTCGATCACTCGAGCTTCAACAATTTTGGACAAGGATAGCTCTTTGCGATTCGTAAGATATTCATTTTGTAATCCAATAAAAAGTAAGGATAACTGCTTGACTTCAGCATCAGAAAAATGAATGTGATAAGTGTTCGAAAGAAGTTCAGTAATCTCCACACACAATTGAAATTCCGTTGCATCATTTCTTAATGGAAAGTCCTTCACACTTTTCAAATCATTTCCTTGGCGGATCCGTTCAATACTAATCGCAAAATGAAGTACAATATTGTTCATCGAATAACGATTGATTTTGATTTTGTGTGAAGCTAAGACATCATGGATGGTTTGCTCTAGATCAATAAGCGAAAGCGTGCCAATCATATCTTGGACATGATACTTTAGTTTTTCCTGGTAATCGCCTTCCTCATACAATAGCGAAATCATGTAACGCCTTTTATCACTTTCTGATCCTTCTAAATAAATTTGATTGGCTTTGATCGTTAATTTCAATTGTTTGTTTTGAATCTCGTTACGCAAAAGCTGGATGTCATTTTTTAACGTTGACTCAGAGAGAAACATCGTGTCTGCCAAATCATAGAGATCAATGCCATGATTGCTTTTTAACAACGTCAAAAACAACTGTGATTGCCGGTCATTCGTTGTTTGGATCACTTGCTTATCCTGGGTAGGTTGTTTGATCCGATACCCTTGATTACTAGAAATAATTTGTTGCTCTGTCTCATTGATCTTTGTGATTTGATTACGAATGGTTCGAGTCGTACAGTTACAAAATGTTGCTAGTTCCGTCGCAGTGACCCAATGCTGCTGTCGTTTTGCAAGATACGCGATAATCTCTCTTTGCCTTTTCGTTGCCACTTTCTATCTCCCCCACACATGTGTTGCTATCCATTGATTTGCCACACTATCTCAAAAAAAGGTGGATACGAAGATCCATGTCTCGCATCACACCTATTCTTTAAACTGGCGACTTTACAAATTTTCTCCATTCGATTCAATCACATTTTTGTACCAGTAAAAACTATCTTTTTTGATCCGATCACCACTACCTTTTCCTTCATTATCCAGATCCACATAGATAAATCCATAACGTTTTTCCATTTGAGCAGATGAACAGCTGATAATGTCAATCGGCCCCCAGGCACAATAAGCAATCACATTGACTCCATCATACATCGCACGTTTCATTTCTTCAATGTGACTAGCCAGATAATCGATCCGATAATCATCATGAATCTTGCCGTTTTCCAACTGGTCATACATTCCAAAGCCATTTTCTGCAATAATAATCGCTTTACCATAACGATCCCAATATTGCGAAAGTGAATGATACAACCCTTTAGGATCCACTGCCCACCCCCATGGATTAGCTTTCAAGTTCGGGTTTGGTGTCACCGATGCAGGGTTCAAATCGTTTTTCTTGGAGTCGACCATTTGCGAATAATAATAAGAAATAGCCAGATAATCCATCGTATTCGCTTGTAAAATGGCTTTGTCTTCTTCAGTGATCTCGAGATAGATATTATTTTCAGCAAAATAATTCAACGCATACTGAGGATATTCCCCTCGAAATTGCACATCTGTATAGAAATACTCCATCCGATTACGACGTAAAGCCAAAATAATATCATCTGGATCGCAAGAAAATGGATAGGCGGTGCAATCTGCAACCATCGTTCCGATTTGCATTTCAGGGTTGAGCTTTTTCCCATATTCATAGATTTTAGCACTGGCAACGAACTGATTATGGATCGCTTGATAACTAGCTTCTTCGTAATGATCCACCGTATCATAAGGTATAGCAGTTGAATTGAATGGTTCAAATTGGATCAAGTTGATCTGATTGATGACGATCCAGTACTTCACTTTATCTTTGTAACGATCTAAAATTGTTTTTCCATATTTTACAAATAGATCGATCACTTTCCGATTATGCCAACCACCGTAGTTTAAAGTAATGTCTACTGGTGTTTCATAATGAAGCATCGTAATAATCGGCTCCATCCCTAACTCATGGATTTTATCAATCAATGCATCATAATAAGCCAAACCCGCTTCATTCGGTTCCGTTTCATCGCCCGTAGGAAAAATCCTCGACCAATCAATCGACGTCCGAAATGTTTTAAAGCCCATCTCTGCTAATAGCGCTAAATCTTCAGGATAGGTATGATAAAAATCGATCCCATGGCGTTTAGGATAATAGCCTTGTTCATCTGTCATATTCGCCTTCAACTGAGCCAAAGACATTCCTTTATGTTGCTCTTCCGCAATTTCTGCATTTGTTTTATCCGCATGGAAAACATGTAAATCAGCGAGGCTGATGCCCTTACCATCAACTTGATACGCCCCTTCTGCTTGGTTGGCAGCAATCGCCCCTCCCCAAAGAAAATCTTTTGGCATTTTGTATTCTTTAAACATGGAATACCTCCTATTTAGTTAATTTTTTTGAAAAGTTCCGAAATAACCGCACCATATGTTCACCAATCAATATCTCACTTTGTGCTGTCATCAACGTATCTTGCGCATGACAGAACAACGTAGAATAGCGGATCTGCTCTCCTGAAGCTTCCATTTGTAACGTATCTGTTTGCAAGCCGTGAGCAATCACCACTTCTTTATGTGCCGATTGAATCAATTCTTCTGCTTCATCGAACGCCATTTCCTCCAGTGCATTCAGACCTTTTACCAGTAATTCACGAGCATTACCTGCATGGATCAAAATATTCATCGATAATTCGTTTAGGCTATCTGTTTCTTCCACAAACTGTTGTGACATACTACTACCTCCAATTATTGAGCCGTTGAAGCTTGCATTGCTTTCGCTTTCGCTTGCGCTGCTTCCTGTTCTTCAGCAATTTTTTCTTGTTTTAATAATGAACTATCATATGCTTTAAAAAATGGTAAGAAGATAAACCATGTAATAACAAAGATCAACAGACAGACGATGACCGCACGGAAATCTTGAGTGGCTAAATAAGATGTAAATGGATATGGCATGTACCACAACAAGAATGATTGACTAGGAATATTCACGAAGCCCATATTCATCACCACATAAGAAATCGTTGGTACGATCAGTGCGTTGATCCACATAGGAATCATCAAGTAAGGATTAAAAGCAATCGGTGCCCCAAAAACCAACGGTTCATTAATATTAAAGATTGAAGGGATAAAGACCGCTTTACCAATCGCTTTTAATTGTGCTGATTTACTTAGCAGCAACATCATCACAGACAAGGCCAAGGTAGTCCCCACACCACCCATTGATGAAAAAGCATAACAAGTTTCTTGAGTAGCAATGTTCATTGCTTGTCCACCATTTGCAACAGCCTCAGCATTAGCAGCTAATCCAGCCATATATACAGGATAGATGGCCGGCATCATCACCCAACCTGAAATACCGAACGTATATAAAAAGACCGGGATAAAAACGGATAAGACAAAACCTGGGTAAGATTGTACGATTTTTGCCAATGGACTGAATGCCCAAACGACCACTTCAAAGAAATCAACATTCATTTGTACCGTGATAAACCAACCAACGATCAAGATAAACGTAATCGGCAATAAACTATTAAACCACCCCACCACGAAATCAGGGATCGGTGTATCTTCATCGAAAAATGATCTTTTAGCAGCAAAATTCATCACACAGGCAACAAAAAGACCAGAAATAATCGCAAGAAACATGCCTGTAGCGCCAAACCGAGAAAGAATAAACGTAGCATTTCCTTCAGCAGATACTGTGGGAAATAGTAACATCATGAATAACACTAATCCGGTAGCACCTGAAATCAGCTTTTGACCGCTGTTTCCCTTTTTTTCCATGAGATAATAAGGAATCAAAAAAGAAACAATCAAACCAAACATCCCAAAAGAAAAATTACTAATCATTGAAAAATCAGGTAAACCTGCAAAAATATTTTTTAGCAGAGAAACCACTGTGACTAAAGAACCAACAAAAACTAACGGCAAAGCCGCCATGATCGAATCTTGGATCGCCGAGACCCAAGGATTCTTGACAATTTTATTTACTTTTGGCGCAAATTTGTTCGTCATGAAGTCCATAATTTTATTCATCATTCGTTAGCCCTCCATACTTAAAATCAGATCTAGTGCCTTATCTCCATTTAAAGTGCCATAGGTTGTTTGTGGAATGACTGCTACTTTCACGTTCTTTCCTTCAATTTGTGCTTTGAGATCTGCTAACATATAAGACAAATGCGGACCAATCAACAGATAATTGATCTCATTGATCCGTTCATCCAATTGCGACTCACTAGCCGCTTTCACAGTTACTTCTTCCCCTCTTTTTTTCGCTGCTTTTCGAATAGCAGCCGCCATAAATCCACTAGAAGCACCCGAACCACAAATCAACAAAATATTTTTTGCCATCTTTACCATCTCCCCTTTTTTTCTTACACGTTTAGTTTAGCTACCAAGGTATGCGCTTTCAAACTTACTTTTTTCCTAGGTAGCGGAAATTAATTAACGTGAGGTTCTCTTTTAGCTATTATAGGGTTCACTCTCCACTTTTCATTGCTCCACAAGTCCTGTTGAAAAATGAACTATGATAGCCAGGTTCATCCCCTCTGTTGGCTAACATTCCTATGAGTATCCCCGTACTTCACTAAAAAAGAAAAACATTCCCACAAAAAAAGAGAGCCGACCAGATTCATTTTGATCACGGCTCCCCCTCTATGCCATTTTTTGATTTATGCTTTGTTATCAATAAACTCAGCATCCACTAATCATTCCTACCGTTACCTTAACCCAATGAAATCGGTTGGATATAATCTACCTGCCATTTTTGTTCTTTGTCTGAATAATTGAAATACCAGATCTGAGAAAAATATTGTCGCTGATGCTTGTACCCTGATAAGAGCAGGTTATTTTTTCGATCAATCGTATAATCATAGCAACTAAAATCAATTCGGATCGAGAAACTGTCTTCCTCTATTTGACGATAGTTCCCCAACTGTTGCAGGACGATTTTCTTAGTATGATTTTTAATACCCTCTTCTTGGTTCTTTTGTAAGACCTGTTGATGCTCCAAAAATAATTTTTTCGTATAATAGCGCGAGGCTTTTTCCATTTTTTCATGTTCCCAAGCGTTTTGAATCGCAAAGAAGCTGGTTTCGATCTCTGAAAGCAATCTTTTCTTCGCTTTCTTTTTCCCAGGCATACGAGAAAATAGCTCTCTGGTCACACTGTGCTGTTCTTTCTTCCTTTTAAATAAAGCAAACGCCGCAAAACCACCAACAGACGCCCCCATTAATACATAGTCCTCTACGTCACCGTATGAACTCGATCGATAATACCCTCGTGATCGTCCGATAATTGGCCGATCGTCATAAAAATGATGTCCGACCGAACTACCACCAAAACTTCCGCCAGATCCACCGCTTCTCGTTGAGCCACCTCCATGTCCACCCGCTACTGCAAAGCCCTGTACTGGCAAAGCAAATAAAAAGAACAGACACAACAAACAAGCCAAATAATGTTTCTTCATGTTCCCCACCCCATTCATCTTCTGTTAGCAACAATCTAACGCTGAAATCCCTAAATCCCTCATTGCTACACTAGCTCAAACGGCAATTTCAGAAGCTATGTTATCAGTCCATTTATTTCATACGTTACTTTACAATAAATTGACTAGCAATAACTTAGTTATGAAAAAAAATTAATAAACGAACAAATGAATGTTGAATCTGGAGTTTTGCTTGTTAAGTGTTAATCAATGCATTAAAAGCAAGACTGCTAGATAATGATCTATTCAAATTCTGTATTAACCATTGACTGGGTGAAAAAGAATGCTTATAAGCGTAGGATCTCTGTCGAATCTGAAAGATTGCCTTATCCAATAATCATTGATGAAACAAATTAAAAAAAAACTGGATTTCTCTCTAAAAATATCAAACCGTTTTTTCATTAAAGAATATTCAATTTTATGAATATGATTAACGACTTATATGTCATTTATGAGACTGATAGGCACTGGCAACTGTGAAGAAATAACTGACAGTTAAATGGACGTCTCACCTGTTATCACTTGATAGCTTTTTAAAATTTATAAAAAATGAACAGAAAGCGACTCCTTTTCTGTTCACTAATATGCGTTATTCTTATTTAATACGGTGGGATAGCCAAACCAATTTATTCATTAATATTCTAATAAATAAAAGTCATTCTTGTATTTTCTATTACATATATATTCTACAAAATAGCATAAAATTTCCTAATATAGCTTATACTAATCAATAATCTCAAGTGTTTCTCTATAAGCATATATATTTCTATAATTTTTTAACTCTTGAAAACTTTTGCACTCTGTAAAATCCTTCACTTTAAATGCTATCCTATCTCCCACTTTCATTGATTCTGCTTCAGGAAAATAGTTCGTGTTTAATTGTAACCAGTGATTTTCACCTTCTTTAAAAACTTCTCCTGTAGGAATTAAATTTTCAATTTTAGCGAAAACATATCCTTTGTTCTCCGTTATTTCACTAATTCTTGATTTCCATACTTTATCTCTGGGGATTAAATCTCTTAAATTCTTACAACATATCTCCGCATTATAAGCCAGTTCTGTCTCATTAAATGATAAAAAGCTATCCCTTAGAATATTTCTTACAAAATCTGTTAAACCCTTTTGACAACGGTCATCTCCAGTTAAAAATATCCCTTTGTCTTTACTATTTATACAACAGCTTAAATAGCTATGATGCTTTAAATCAAAATCAGGTAAAAATAATTGTGTGTACTGATTTTGATTGAGCCAAATAGCTCCCATTTCATTTAAACAAGCAGTACTTTCGAAATAGTCATCAGAAAGTAAAAAAACTGCATGTTTTTTTACTTTTATAGTTTTTTCGAGATAGTCAAAAATGTTATTGCCAACTGGTATTTCATTCATTTTATGAGAAGAATACAATAACATATCATTAGGAACTCCACAGCTTACCAATAGGTCTCGGATGAGATCACCATAATTTTTATTTTTAGAACTATGACTTAATAAGACAGTCGGATTACTTAGAGAAATAGTTTTCCCTTTAAATATTTCAAACATCATATTTTCTCCTTCTTTATATACTTAAACAATAAACATCATTCGCTAAAATCGGATTTCCAACAGCTAAATTGTTTATTTTTATCAATAAACAAAAAGCTACGTATATACTTTTTCCACATATTTATATAATGCAACCCACTATAAAAATACTAGAAAAATACTATTAAATAACTTTAAACTCATAAAAAGTTCTTTTGCCATCATAATCGTTCAACTTTATTCTAAAAATCAATCACTCGATGTTGTCTATTTTTTCTACTGTCATTCACCATGAAGTAAATAAGAATAAAAAAACACCTAGTGATCTCACTAGATGTTAACGAATCTTTCAGTTTTTTGTCCTCGTACGAATATTTATATTACGCAATTTTTTTCGAAACGAAACATTTGCCGATCAAGAAACGAATAAAAACAAAAAGATAGCTTCCTAGACTGACAATAAAAGCAAGAATCATTGTAAAGGGATACTTAGAAGAAACTTCAATTACCGTTGTTCCTGCTTTTCCTTCAAATGTTGCTAATCCTTCATTGTTTTCAATCTTGGTATTTTGCCCATTCACTTTTGCTGTAGTTCCCCAGTAATCAAACACGGGTAACGTGATTTTTTTATCTTTAGCACCTTTGACTGTATAGACTATTTTGGAATCAGAAGCTTTATATGCTGCTGTTTGCCATTCATTGTCTACTCTTATTTCATGCTTTTGCACATGCTCCTTATATTTCATGGCTTCTAGTGGTGCATAGTCAAAGACCCCTCCAACACCTACAGTGATGTAACTACCTAGAGTGTCTTTATTCACCTCTAAATGGTCACCTAGTGTTGGCACTTTGTGATTATAATTGGCTTTAGTGGCTGCCGAAACAACAAACATAAAACAAACAATCGCTGCAATACCAAGTATTCTTTTTTTCTGTCCAAATACCATCCTATTAAAAACAATGGATAAAATTAATGAGCCAAAAAGTACCTGAAACCCTAATATCCGCCAAGGAAATTGAAGCAATCGAACGGGTGTATTTTGCAATAGTGCCCATGGGATCAGCTTAGTTGATAATAACCAGGTAGCTACTGCAATCAGGTAAATCACTTTTTCCTTGCTCGTTAGCTTTTTAAAATACACAAGCGGAAGAATCAAAGAAACAATCCCGATAATCCCGATTGTAAAGGAGGCCAAATCATTATTCATGGCCCCAATCAAACTATCAGATACATTGATCGCTTGATTTTGCAGATCTGTTTTTCCTGGCTGATTGATGGATTGATACATGGTTTGCTTGAACATAGGATACCAAAAATAGGCCGTTAAAAGAATCGTCATTCCCACAGCTTTTGACATCTCCAACACCAAGCGAATGGTTTCTTCCTTATTTAGTTTATTCACAATCAGTTTGCCTATGATCATCATTCCAATGAAAAACGCACACATGAAAGTAGAGAGAACATGCGTATAAACAAGCAAACTCATACTGATTGCTAACGGGATCGCAGCTGTTGCTTTCTCATAGATCATTTTGTAAGCATAATACAAAACTACAGGCATAATCGTCAGTGCAATCGCTTCTGCAATCGCTGAACGATGGTAAATATCAATCGTTCGATAGCTATAAAATGTATACAGACAGCTAAATAAAAAGGCAGCATCTACTCGCTTTAAAAATTTTTGACCATAATAAAACATCAATAGGATGGTACAAACATTCAACACCCATACGTATAAAATATAACTTACGATCAAATTATTGGTAATCCAATAAAAAATTACCGTTGGAAAAAGGGTCAAGTAGGGGTAAAAATAGTTTACACCGCTGCCATAACTATTAAAAGTCGTAAAATTGATTGGTCCTGAGAATATAGAGGATAATCCTTTAATTCTGGAAAGATGAAATGCGATATCTCCTGTCGTAGAAATCGTTTGTGCATGCCTAAAATAATTCACAGAATAAAGACCCGCAATAAGTATTAATATAACAAATAAGAGCAATTTTTTCTTTGTTTTCATTAGTAACTCCTTTCAAAAAATCATAATAAGTATAACGTAATTATTGGAATTTTTCATAAATTTTTCTGTTTTATTTAGCAAATTATCCTTTCAGAAACAAAAAAAAGACTGAGACATCCATCTCACTCTTTGCTCTGGAAACAGATAAATGGTGTTCAAGCATCAACTCCTTGCAATAAGCCTGAATTTTTCAAAACATGAGGAGCTGTTTCAAAAAATTCTTTCTTATTGGCATCGGAGCTAACCGATGCTTTCACAACCTCTGTTCCATGGTGTTCAAGCATCAGCTCCTTGAAATAAGCCTAAATTTTTCAAAAACACGAGAAACTGTTTCTAAAAATTCTTTCTTATTATTATCGGAGCTAACCAATGCTTTCACAACCTCTTTTCCAAGAAATTTTCTTTCTAAGTTTGGAAGGACGTCTCCTCTAGCTATTCACAATCCGCTCGAAACCGTTCTTCAATTCATTATTCTCAGTTTCTTTGAAATACAAATAATTGTTTGGGTTTCCTTGGTTTTGCTGAGTCACCATTACCTTAGGTTGATTTTGTTGGAAACCAAAGAAATACAAATGAGCTCCAGACGGTTTTGGATGATCGATATCAGAGTAGATCGCCACTAATTCAAATCCCGCTTGTCCTCTGCCATTTTCTGACCATTCTACGGTAACTGGTGTTTGATCAATCACCATAGACCA
Source organism: Enterococcus sp. C74 (assembly GCF_040887125.1). NCBI lineage: Bacteria > Bacillati > Bacillota > Bacilli > Lactobacillales > Enterococcaceae > Enterococcus > Enterococcus sp. C74. The sequence continues at coordinate 23,049 of NZ_JBFOFA010000009.1, forward strand.
TTGCCCATCAAAAATGTATTGTGGTACTTGCAATCCATAATAATTAGCATTCACATGATCATTGTAGCTTCTATACTGTTGTCCCATTTCCTGACCCCAAGTTGACATAAACGTAGCTAATTCAGTCGCCTTACTCGCATCCCAGCTATTTTTTTCAACTGGCTGACTACTTGGTGTCGCAGACTCAGCCGTTGTAGTTTGAGTTGACTCTGATGTACTCGTCGCCGTGGACTCTGTTTTTACCTTTGTTTCTGACGAGCTGGATGATTCAGTCTTATCAGATTCTTTCGTCGTTGTTGAACCTGTCTTACTTGTTTTTGTAACAATAGTGTCTGTCGATTTACTTGAAACATCTTTTGCCTGATCCGTTCCGCAACCAGCTAGTACAAACAACAACCCCACAGCCAACAATATCCCCTTTTTCATTAATAAAACTCCTCCTTGATTGTTTCACTCATTCTAACAAACCAAACTTGAGATTATGCCGAAAATTTGAAAAATTATTTCTAACCAATCCCTCATCTGCAAACTAGAAAATTGGTTTAACCGTTACGAAATCAGAATCAGATACTCAAAAAAAGGTTTATGTAGGTTTCTAAGGAGTAGTTCGCCATAGAAAATACTGATCAACTATAAAGAGACACGGAAAAACGCACCCCCTCATTTATCAATTATGACTAGTATCAAATACATCTAACTCTTTGTTCAGATATTCTCCGTAATTGCTGTGAATATACAGAACTTAAAACATTAGGCACAAGAGAAACAGCTAAAACAAATAGACTGATACAATTAACAAAAAATCCTCAACGTCCACCTTGTTTCTAGCGGTATCGTTGAGGAATACGATCATTGGTTGCTATTTCAAAAATGGCTGAAAATGGTGTCTCTAATAGTCAACTTATTCATCCATAAAATAAAAGAAAACTCTATAAATTTTCTTTATTCATTTTCACGTTTGTTCTGCACTGCCATTCACTTTAGATCCCTTCATCGGGGGACCATTTTACTTTTTACTAAATTTTTTCTTCTCAGCAAATATCGAATAAAGATAAATAAAAAAGTTACAACGCTTGTTAGTAATGCAAAAATCATCGTTGGCGGATAGGTAGAGGAAACCTCAATCGTAGTCGTTCCTTCTTTTCCTTTAACCGCTACTAATCCGTCATCATTTTCTATGCTAGTCGTTTGACCATTTACTTTCGCAACGGTTCCCCAATAATCAAACACAGGTAACGTGATTTTTTGCCCTTGCGCATCTTCCACTGTATAAATGATTTTTGAATCATACGCTTTATGAGAACTACTTTTCCATTCATTCCCAACTTTTACTTCATGTTTTTTCAACTGATTTTTGTATTTCAGCGCATCAGACGGTGCATAATCATAAAGTCCCCCTGTCCCTGAAGTCGTGTAATGCTTAATCTCTTTTTTTGTCATAATCAGACGACCGTTATAGGATTGGATTTTTTGCGTATAATTTATTTTCGTTACTACTGTTAGTGTCAAAAGCAGGAGGACGATTCCGCCAATCCACCATATACTTTTTTTCTGATCTGGTCTGCATTTCAAAAAGACCATCACCAAGATCAATGATCCGAAAAGCACTTGAAACCCTAAGATTCTCCAAGGAAATTGAATCAATTGAATAGGTGTATTTTGGAAAAGAAACCATGGAAAAACATTCGTCGATAAAAACCACGTAGCTACTGCACAAAAATAAATGACTCTTTCTCTTCGTTCAAATCTTTTCAAAAAGAAAAGCGGGAGGACTAATGACACGACACCAATCGTTCCCATTGTAAATGTCGTCAAATCATTAGTCATCGCACCAAACAAACTTTCAAAAATGTTCACTCCCCGCTCCTGAAGGTTTGTGCGGAAAGGACGATTGATGCTTTGATGCAGGACTTGCTGCAGCATTGGGTACCAAGCATACGCTGTTAAGAGAATCGTCCAGCCGACAGCTTTTGCCATTCCAACAAACAAGTCCAAAACATTTTCTTTCTTTTTTCGTTTAGCCAAAAGTGAACCGATAAACAAAAGCCCAATAACTATTACGCTCATAAACGTAAAAAGGGCATGCGTATAAATAAGCAAACTCATACTAACAGCTAAAGGAATCACACAATTCTTCTTTTCAAAAAGAAGTCTATACGTGTAGTAGAGGACTACTGGCATAATCGTCAGAGCAATTGATTCTGAAATCGCTGAACGTTGGTAAATATCGATCATTCGATACCCGTAAAAAGTATAGAAACAACTAAATAAAAATGCCGCATCTACACGTTTAAAAAATTTCCGTCCGTAATAGAAGGTGATGAGGATGGTACAAACATTCAGTACCCAAACATATAACATATAACTTAAGATCAAATTATGGGTAATCCAGTAAAAGATCACAGCTGGAAATAGGGTTAGATAAGGATAAAAAAAGTTGACCCCACCACCATAACTATTGAATGTAGTAAAATTGATCGGACCCGAAAATACAGAAGCCAATCCTTTGATCCTGGAAAAATGAAAAGCGATATCTCCTGTCGTTGCGATCTTTTCTGTATTATTAAAAAAGATAAAGGAATAAGTGCTTGCAATAGCTATTAGCAGAACAAACAAAATGATTTTTCGATTGAATCTCATAACGATTTTTATTTCTCCTTTCATACGTCGCTCTATTTGAAATGACTCAGTGATTATTCATTGGGTGAATACCTCTCATTTTTATCATTTCATATTAAAAGAGCTTGCTAGTTATGTTTATGACATACTTATTTTTCTTAACTAACATGAAATACACTATACCTAATCAGCAAGAAAATATTTTTTCTATTCTCTCACTCATTCATTATTTTTTTCATCTTTTGAATAATGAAAAGGTGTGATTATTTTCAACATATGAGTTAGTTACCTCAAAATCCATTATTAAATCCTAAGCTATCCATTGACGAATAGATGGTTTCATTGATCCCTTCTCCCTTCTAAACGACTGACAGATTTCAATTTATAACGTATGTGATTTTATCAAAAAATAACTAGTTTTGTCATTTAATAACCTATAACATAGACATGAAAAGGCTTCATCGAGTTGATGATTCAAAATATCGTTATTTTTATTTAAAGATTTATTTGGAACCTCAATCTTATCATTCACTCTAAAGCGCTGTTTAAGCAGTAGTCCCTTGAAATAAGCCGAAACCAACAAAAAATAGTCCCCTATCTCTAGATACCCATTGATAGACTTTATCGTGCCAAATTTCATTAAGTAACGTACTTTCTTTCAAAAAAACGTAAAAAACATTTATTAAGATTTTGGAATATGAGTAAAAAACCAGGTTAACTCGTTCATGAGTTAACCTGGTTTGGTGGGTGGGGTTATTTTTTAAGATCAAGCTTTATACTTTTTGATATTGGTGAAATTCGCCAATATCTTTTTATGATGGATGGACAAAGGTATGAACGATTAGACATTGTCGCAAATCAACGATTGCCTTATTTATAACGCTATCACTAGAATGTTTAAACGATCCTATCAAAGTATTAGAATCCATACTTACGTTTTTCGAAATTTTTATCATTTCAAACAACGGATCATGCTCCGTCACGGTAAAACTATTTTAACCAAATAAACATGCTAAGATTAGTGAGGTTGAGACAAAAGTGTTCAGCATCTTCGGAAATAAGCCGAATTTTACCAAAAATTTGAGAAGCAATTTTCGGAAATTCCTTCTTATTTCTTGATGTTAACTCAACCTCTTCATGGATATTGTATACAATACATATTTGAATTTAACTTTATTTCATTGCTATATTATTTATTTCAATCTAATTGAATAGACATAACGAACAAATATAAGAAATGCTTTTCTAAAAGTATGCTATTTCCATATTTAGTATCTCCATATTAAATTAAGACTACTAGATTAAGATTTATATATAGTTATTAATAACTAAGATACTTAATTTTATTTAATGAACTATCCTATTCATGATATACTACTATTGTTATTATAATAATAAAAGAAAGGGAGTCAAAATTGAAAACTTTAACTATAAGTTTTATGAAAGATGTTTTTCATTCTCTTGATTTAGAACATCTTAATAAATTAGCGAAAGTGCTACCACAAAAGCTAAGTGGCTCAACTATTATTCCGAAAAACCTATCGGAATCTTTTAAAAATAGGTTATTTAACCAATTTCTTAAAGAAAAAAATTTAATGTATATATTTAAATATATTAGTAGTGGACACTTTCATGATATCGTTGCAAACGATGAAAATATTTATAAAAATACTTCTATTCAGAGCATCGAAGTATTTTTTGAGGAAATTAAAAATAAAGATTTGGAATCCCCCTTTTCTTTTTATATCTATTTGATTGAACAAGCAGATGAAGACAAAATTATTGATTTTTTTTAAAATGTTGATGGGTTAATAAAATTTAAGAATAATTCTTTAATATATATACAAAATAAAAAAAAGAATAAGAATAAGTTTTGCACTGATATTTCACTTGAATATCAAAAAATGAAAGATCTATTAGCCCATTATAAAAAAGATATAATTGATGCTGAAAATAGGGAAAAAATATTACTAAAAGAAAATGAAAGGCTCAAGAAAAAAATAGAAAAAAATAATAACGATAAAATAAAAGAACTCAGAAAACTAGAAAAAAAATTTCTCGCTGAAAAAGAATGTGAAATAAATAGATATAAAGAAGAAATAACTGATAGTTTATTAAAATTAAAAAATTCAGAAAATAAGTATCTTAATTTAGAAAAAAAATTCTCTGTTTTAAGTAGCACGCTTAAAAATAAAGAAAAAGAAATCATCGGATTGGAAAAAAGATATAATAATCTTGTAAATGAAAGTAAAACAGAAAAAACTATTTCACAAAAAACAAAAAAAAATAGAAAAAATATTTTATTAATTGGTGTTCCAGGGAAAATTGTTATCAGAGAAGACTATAATTTTATAATCACTAATTCTGATACACCTCTCGAAGATGTCATTAAAATAATTGAAGAAAATGATATCAATGAATTATGGATTACAACTTTTCAATTAATTCCCAGAATGAAAAAAAAGATTATACAAAGTTTAAAAAATAAAATAAAAATTCAAGAATTAAATGATTTTACTATGCTTATGAAGGAGGAAATATAAATGGTGTTAAAAATAGGTAAACAAGATTACCAAATTATTGGTTATTTAGAGGATGATTTCAATAAAATTAAAATAAACTCGGATGATTTAATGTACTTTTTTCTAACTCCTCTTTCAGATTTCCCAAGTAGTGTAATTGATAATGTAGAGGGTATACAAATATATAGTAATACACTTACAAAATTTGGATTTATTGATGATATAAACGAATCTCATAGTACTCGTGCCCAATCACTCAAAGAATTTTTAGACCCTTACATTATCGTTTGTACACCAAAAATTAAAAGAAATCATGAACAAGCAAGAAATTATTATCAAGGTGATGATTTAGAATTAATTCCCAAACCTAAATCTGAAGTTTTTAAAAATTTAATAAAAGAGAATGAATCATTAGTACCTATACCGGTTTTTTCTATAAATAACAGTGATTCTGTAATTAAAGACGAAACAAGCTTTGAAAGCCAATTACTAAACGGCAAACTTCTTGGAAAACTTGTAAATTTCTCAAAAGATAATGAAGATTATCCTTTAAATGTTTTTTGGGAGAACACTGATGGATCAAGAGTTTTATTTGGTGAAATAATCGGACAAAACAATTCATTGTACGGTGTAGCATACAGGATAGAAAAAGATAATTTTTACAAAAAGTATATTGATGAAGGTAGTAAAGACTATGTAGGTTACGATGATTTCATAAATCAAACAAAAGATATAATTTTTGTTCCTTATCTATTACTTCAAAAAATTATAGAAAATAAAAAAGATATTAACGAAGGCATAGAAAATATCTATAATTCCAAAATATCTCAAGTAAGTTCAATTATTACTGAACAAGCGCAAATAGATATGTCTGAATTAGAAAATAAACACGCTATTCAACAAAATGATTATTTTTCTGAACAGAATGAATTTATAGAGAGATTTAATCAACTCACAATGCGTAGTAAATTACACTACTCAAAACGAGACTTATGGAATTTTCATACTGCTATGTTGGGTGATAGTTTGGTGGTATTAGCTGGATTAAGTGGTACCGGTAAATCTCAGTTAGTAACCTCCTATGCAAAAGCACTGCAATTATCAGATACACAAATAAAGTTTATTTCTGTGAGACCATTTTGGGAAGATGATTCTGATTTATTGGGCTATGCTGATACTGTAAATTCTGTCTATCGTCCAGGGGATAGTGGTCTAATTGATGCACTATTAGAAGCCTCAAGGCATAAAGAAAATATTTATATGGTGTGTTTTGATGAGATGAACTTAGCTCGGGTTGAACATTATTTTTCCCAATTTCTTTCAGTTTTAGAAATGGAGCCAAGTACTAGGAAAATCAAACTGTATAATGAAGATCTAGAAAATAAATTATACAACTCTTCGACCTATCCTTCTACAATTGAAGTAGGACAAAACATATTATTTGTAGGAACTATAAATACTGATGAATCTACTCATCAATTCTCAGATAAAGTTTTAGATAGATCAAATATTATTTCACTCGAGTTAGTACCATTCCATGAAATTAGTGATGTAAATGATTATATCCAATCAGATCAAAAGAAACGTAATCAACTTAAATATGATGATTTCAAAAATTTTAAAAATTCTAATCCTACTAATGGCTTGACCCAGAAAGAAAAAGAAATGTTTTGGAAACTCCATCTAGCAATTAATTCCAAAGACAAAAATATTGGTATCGGTTGGAGAATATTAAAACAAATTGATGAATATTTAAAAAACCTTCCAGTACAAAATGACTTACCAAGAAGAGAAGCTATCGACATTCAACTTGTTCAGAGAGTATTAAGTAAAATCAGAGGTTCTGATGAACAATTATCAGAATTAGTTGGTAAATGGAATGATAATGATTTAAGACAAATGGGTGAATTTGAACAAATTATTAATGAATATCCTGAGACTTCAGATTTTAAATATACTAAAAAAATTCTTTTGCAGAAAGCTAGGGAGTTGAATTTACATGGATTTACCCTTTAGTATAAGATTGAACTTTGGTTATAAAAGTGAAGAACAAGAATGCGAACTTTTATTTTTTCAAGATGAAACATCGTTATTAGAGTATACACCGGTTAAAGTAAAAGAATTTTCTAATCTAAGCTTTACATTTAACAGCATAGACAAACAAGCAAGACTATATATACCAGAATTAGATGATTATTTGATTGAAAATCAAATACAAGAGGAAAATGGAGATACTTGCTATATTCCAAGTGACGGTAATGTAATCATCTATAACAGGGATCAAGGTAAAACAGTACCTCTTATTCCAGGTTACTATACTCTTTATGTTAAAATCGGTGAAACTATCTTTTACTCTCGATTTGAAGTAATACTTAAAGATTTAGGTGTACCGGAATGGGAAAAAATGAAAATTGAAATTGAAAAAATGGTTGGCGGTCTTGCAAGAACTTTTATTCCTAAAAAAACTTCTCGTCGTGAAATGACTACTTCAAATTATCTAATGAATGATCAACTTTTTCAACGAATATTAGAGTTTGAGGATAATATACCTCAAGCAATAGTTTCTCTTGAAAGTTTAAAAAAAGAAGCAAAATATAGAATTGACAAACGATATAACTGGAAACCAATAGGAAGTAAAAATTTAGTTGATCAAAAAACTATTTCACAGTTACAAATTCACCCAGAAAAACGTGGTCTACTATATACACCCAGTCGAATAATAAAATATGATATTATTGAAAATCAATGGATCAAGTTTATCTTATCTTATTTTAAAAATTTTTCGCTTCTAGCTGATAGATATTTAGAGAAAATCCTTCAAGGTGTTATTGAAGAGAAAAAAAGAGAAGATAAGTTTACTGGCGCGCACTCTCAAAGCGTACAAAACTATAATAGAAACATATATAATAGAAAAATTGAAACTTTGAAAAACAATCAGCAAAAGATAAAACATTTTTATGCATATATCCTTGAATTTTTAGATACACCAGTAATGAAAAACATTTCATCAAGAAGACCTATAAATGTTCCAAAGTCACTTGTTATGAATCCTAAATATAACACTATATATAAAATGTATTTAAAAAGTATAAAGAATCGTAATACTTTAAATTTTTCAAATAGATATCAGTATTATTGGAAACGCACAGATATACTCTATGAAATTTGGTGCTTTATAAAAATTATTAGAGCCCTATCCATGCAAGGCTATACTCCTATTTCTGGATGGATTTTTGAGAATGACATTCTGTCTCAAGAATTACCGTTTTTACATGAAGACACTACTGTCGTATTAAGTAAAAATGATATACGAATTAATCTTGTATATAATAATTCTATGAAAAAAGAAGATTTCTCCAATACACTAGACAGCCCAGTAAAAACCTCTTCAAAACGAAATAAACCTGATATTAGATTAGACATTATAATTCAAGAAAAATACTATATCGGTAGCTTAATATTTGAAGTAAAATATAAAAAACTAGACAATATACTTGATAATGATAAAGGTAGACAACGTCAACAATTAATGGCTTATAAGCAAAATACTATGTCAAGTATTTTGGCATTTCCTGAAATTCTTACGCGTTCTTTGCAAGCTGTCTCTGCCGTCATTGCTTTGTACCCTTCAAATGAAGGGAGAAAAAAAACTGCACCTAAATATTACGAAAAAGAAGGTATTTTTTTTCACTTATTAAATCCTTCATCTGATGAAAAAGAACTTTCAGTAAAAATTCAAACAAGTATTGAAGAAAGAATTTCTTTATTTAATCAACAAAGTAGAAATTAAAAAGATGAAGAACGTCTCTTTATACATGAGAGCGCTCTTCATCTTCAATTTTTTGTAACAAATTTGAATACATAATAGAATTATTATCCATTATTATTATTTTTTATAATTATCAGCAACTTTCAAGTTAATTTATATATATTCCAAAAAAAGCTAACTTATTGTTCATAAGTATTCAATCTTAGACATTCTCACTTATGATACGGCGCACCCGCATTGATTCGAAAAGCACGGTAGATTTGTTCGACGAGGATCAAGCGCATGAGTTGGTGGGGGTAGGTCATTTTGCCAAATGAGATTTGGGCGTTGCTGCGTTTCATGACGGCTTCGCTTAAGCCGAGTGAGCCACCGATGACAAAAGTGATCTGGCTTTTCCCTTGGATTCCTAGTTGGTCGATTTCTTTGGCGAAAGCTTCACTGGTTGGATTTTTCCCTTCGATCGCTAGTGCGTAGACGTATTCTTGTTCTTTGATTTTGCTCAAGATCCGCTCGCCTTCTTTTTCTTTGACTTGGCGCATTTGAGCTTCACTCAAGTTCTCAGGTGCTTTTTCATCGGGGACTTCGATTCGTTCGATTTTAGCGTATGCTTGCAGCCTTTTGACGTATTCATTGATTCCTTGGATCAAGTATTTCTCTTTTAGTTTACCGACTGAAATGATTTTGATATTCAATTGCTTTACTCCTTCATTTTTTCTCTTCATTGTTCGTTGTTCGTATTTCCTTCTTTTCTATTATAACGAAATGTTTGCTAAAAGAAAAAGCGAGTTATTTTTTATTTATTTAAAGATTCCCACATAGTTATACACATCATCCACAGGTTTATCCACAGAAAAGACGATGGTTTTGGCTTATTTTATAAGTATTTCTTAAGCAAACGTATGTTTTGCACCGATTTATCCACGTTGTCCACATCTTGTGGATAAAAAAGGGTATTGTTTTTCTGCGAGTTTTCCGCTGATTTCTACACAGGATTTGTGGAAAACTTTTTTCTTATTTTTTCATCTGAACGCAATGATTTTTCCTAAAGTTTTTCATAAAAAGTTCATAGTCTCCAAGTAGACTAATCTTAACAAATAAGTCTATACTTAGAGATAGAAGAAAATGATAAATGGAGGCAGATCACATGGAGAGAAAAGATGTGACACCAAAAATGAAAAAGAATAATGGAATCTGGCGTAAGCTGGGTCTAGGCTTAGTCGGTGGAATTATTGGGGGCTTGGTAACGGCTGGTATTTTTTATGCTGTCATGGGTTCTGGAAACGCAGCGTCAAATTCGGGTGGTCATCAAAATTCAGCGGGCGAAACTGTCGTTGAAAATGTCAAAGTCAATGTCGATTCAGATATCACGAATGCGGTCGATAAAGTCCAAGATGCGGTGGTATCTGTTATCAATCTTCAAAGCCAAAATCAAGGGACCAACGGCTTTGGGCAACTGTTTGGTCAACAACAACAAGAAAGTTCTGATGATAGCAATCTAGAGGCTTCTAGTGAAGGTAGTGGTGTCATCTACAAAAAAAGTGGTAATTCCGCTTATATCGTAACGAATAATCACGTAGTGGAAGGACAACAAGGATTAGAAGTTTTATTAAAAGATGGAACAAAAGTCAAAGCTGAATTAGTCGGGACGGATGCTTATTCTGACTTAGCTGTTTTGAAAATCAGTGCAGATAAAGTGAACAAAGTTGCTTCATTTGGTGACTCTAATTCATTGAAAGTGGGTGAACCGGCGATCGCAATTGGTTCTCCTCTAGGTTCTGAATATGCCAACTCTGTGACTTCGGGGATCATCTCATCATTGAATCGCCAAGTAACCAGCACGAACGAGTCAAATCAAACGGTCAATATCAATGCGATCCAAACAGATGCTGCGATTAACCCTGGTAATTCTGGTGGTCCATTAGTTAATATTGAAGGACAAGTAATCGGGATCAATTCAAGTAAAATTGCAAGTACTTCTGCTTCTTCATCAGGTGTAAGCGTGGAAGGAATGGGCTTTGCGATCCCAAGTAACGATGTAGTAAATATTATCAACCAACTTGAAAAAGATGGAAAAGTAACCCGTCCTGCTCTAGGGATCACAATGGTTGACCTTTCAGCCGTTTCAACCCAACAACAAGAACAAATCTTGAAAATTCCTGAGTCTGTGACAAATGGTGTGATTGTTACCAGCGTTCAACCGGCGACACCTGCAGAAAAAGCTGGCTTGAAACAATATGATGTCATTACAAAAATCGATGATACTGATGTTTCTTCTGGTGTAGAATTACAATCTGTCTTGTATCAGAAAAAAGTCGGCGATTCAGTGAAGGTCACTTACTATCGCGGAAAAGAAAAGAAAACAACAACGATTCAATTAACAATTGATCAATCTGCATTAAAACAAAGCCAATCAGAGAACTCTGGTAACTAATAACTAATTTCCTATACAAAAACAGCACGGTTGCTCGGCAACTGTGCTGTTTTTTGCTTATTTTGGAAATGCTTCGCCAATCACTGCATCTTCTGGTAAAACAAGGATCCCTTTTTCTTTCGGTGCATCTGGTAATTGTAATTCTTTCGCCGAACAAATCATTCCGTGACTTTCAACCCCACGTAATGTTCCTGGCCAAATCATCATTCCATCAGGCATCATAGCTCCTGGTTTGGCAACAACGACTTTTTGTCCTGCTTCGATGTTCGGAGCGCCACAAACGATTTGTAAGACTTCCTCTTTTCCTACTTGTGTTTCAGTGATCGATAAGTGATCAGAATCAGGATGTGGTACGCAAGTTTTGACGTAGCCAACAACGATTTTTGGTTCATTTTCTTCTGTTAACGTTTCTTCAAAACCAGCTTCTTTGATCAAGCGGTTCAACTGTGCAATTTGTTCTTCTGTTAGTTTGACTTGTCCGTTACCTTCAATCGTAAGATGGTCGGAGATATGGAAAAAATTCCAGCCAACGATTTGTCCTGTTTCATCTTTGATTTGAGCAACATTCCATTTACGGATGACCGTATTTTCGGTTCCGTTGTCATTTGAGACGATGACCATCAAGGTATCTCCCACGTGCGCTTTATTATAAGCAAAAATCATGTTTTTTCCTCCATTATCCTTTGCTGACATTTATCTTAACAAAAAAAAAGTTTTTGTGCATGCTTTTTTTCATTCTTCAAAAAAAGTGCGAACAACTATTTTCTTATTTATGGAATCGCAAGAATTTTCAATAGCAACGAGCCTGTGAAATATATCTTGCCCTTCACTCTAAAAAACGAGTAAACAGCATGCAAAAAGTCGCTCTATCAGAAAATTTGCCGGAGAATCCCAAAAATAGGAGGAACTATTTTCGGATTCTCCGGCTTATTTCTTAGAGCTAGGCATTTCACTATCTCTTAGTTAACGTATTTAATTGTCGGTGTTGTTCTCCACTTCATCAGAGACAATCAAGACATCACATGGTGCTCGGCGGATGACATAGCTGGAAACACTACCTGTCATAAATCGTTCAACCGCATTTAATCCTGATTGACCGACCATGATCAAATCGATCGCATATTTTTTTGGTAAGTTGACTGCCATTGATTCTCTAACAGAACCATAAGCGACGATTCCTTCGATTTTTTGATAGTCAACTGTTTTTCCATAAGCTTTGCAGTCTTCGATCATTTGTTTCGCTGCTTCTGTTTGTTGGTCAACTAGCGTTTGATCTATTGGGACATAGCCCATGAAATTATAAAATTGTTGGTCGATCACATTTGCTACATAGACGGTTCCGTCGTTTCTTCGAGCAACCTCGACTGCTTTTTTAAAGGCAGAAAGTGCTTGTTCACTTCCATCGATCCCGACCAAAATATTTTTATATTCTTGTTCCATCCTGATCCCTCCTAACAAATATCCAGATGTTAGCCGTTCGTCACACGATTTAAAAAATCCTCGATTTCTTGTTTTGTTTTCCGATCTTTATTCACTAGACGACCTAATTCTTTACCGTCTTTGATCACTACAAAACTTGGGATTCCAAAAATGTTCCACTCAGCGGCTACATCTATGTATTTGTCACGATCGACTTCAATAAAACGCCATGCGGCAAAATCATTTTCTATTTCTGGCATTTGAGGCTTGATAAAGCGACAATCGCCACACCAATCTGCGGTAAAGAAAAAGACACTGTTCCCTTTTTCAACGTAACCTGCTAATTCTTCTAAGTTTTCTGGAATAATCATTGCTGTCCCTCTTTTCTTCTTATATTTAAATTATACACCTTTCTTTAAAAGTCACCAACTCCTAACCAGTCCTCACTTTTGTATTCAAAAAATTCAGGTGCTTCAACCAAAAAAACGATTCACCGATTTCCCCCGTATTTACTGACTGACGACAAAACAAGAAGACCTAAAAAGGAAGCCCAATAATAGGACTTCCTCTATTTCTGAACTTCTTAACTATTTATACTATCCTTCGCTTATCTCTGTTCCACGATCCATGGTTCTCGTTTCACTTCGTTTAAAGGATATATTCTTATTTTCCGTAAACGATCGTATTGACAGTCGATTTGTCTAATCCTTTTAATGTTTGGATCAACATCTCTCTTGCTGCTTCAAAGTCACGAATGCTAAACATTGTTTGATGTGTATGAATGTAGCGTCCTACGACTCCGATCACCGTACTTGGGATTCCTTCGTTTTGTGTATGTGCCGCACCTGCATCTGTGCCGCCTTTTGAGACAAAGTATTGATATGGAATGTTGTTTGTTTCAGCCACGTCTAATAAGTATTCACGCAAGCGTGGTAACATGATCAATCCTGGGTCTTGGATACGCATCAAGGTTCCTTCACCTAGATGTCCGAATGTCCCTTTTTTCGTTACCGTATCGTCTGCTGCTGAGCAATCGACTGCAAAGAATAGATCAGGTTTGAATTTGTTGACAGAAGCTTTTGACCCACGTAAACCAACTTCTTCTTGCACGTTTGCTCCTGCGATCAATGTATGACCTAGTTTTTCATTTTGCAGCGCTTCTAACGCTTCTAACACCATTGTACAACCATAGCGGTTATCCCATGATTTACTGATGATATTTTTGCCATTAGCCGTTTTGATGGTTTCAGCGAATGGTACGATCGTATCGCCTGGCAATACGCCAAAGCTCATTGCTTCTTCACGTGATTCAAAACCAGCATCAAATAAGATATCTGTCACTTCCACTGATTTTTGGCCGCTTGTTCCACGTAATAAATGTGGTGGAACAGAAGAAGAAATACATGGGTAATTTTTACCAGAAGAAGTCTTCAATGTGTAGCGTTGAGCAGAAACCACATACGGATTCCAGCCACCTAAAGGTACAACTTTGAATAAACCGTTGTCCTGGATTTGGGTTAGCATAAATCCTACTTCATCCATATGAGCCGCAACCATCACGCGTGGGGCATCTGCCTCTTCATGTTGGCGTAAGCCAAAGATTCCACCTAAACCATCTAGTTGTAATTCGTCCACTAAGGGTTCCATGTGCGCTTCCATATACGCACGAATGTCTTGTTCAAAACCACTTGTTCCTTGAAGTTCTGTTAACTCTTTGATTCGTTGAAATGTTTTTTCATCCATAATAAAGTTCGCCTAAGATTCAGACTATGCTCCTCTCAAATTTATAGTTGACTGACTAATTTGTATTACTCTTAGTCAATCACTCACATTTATTATAGCTTATTTTAATTGATAGCGGTTATTTATTTCTAAGAAAAACACAGAGTATGGTAGAATAAATGAAGATAATCTTTTTGGACAAAGAAGGAGGTAAGACGTATGTATTCTGAAGAATGTGAGTCAAATAATTTTAAAAACGGTCTTGCTATAGGTATCGGACTTGGTTTAATCAGTGGCATCACTTCAATGGTTTTGTATCAACGTAAGAAAACGTTATCAGCCGATCAAGTCTTAGAACAAGTCAAAGAATCATTCTTAAAAGAAGGGTCCATCGAGGGGTCTTGGATCTCATTTGAAAAAGAACCGACTAGAAAATTTGCGATCCATTCCAAAGCTTATCGTGGAGGGATTTCCCGCCTAGAAGATGGCGAAATCATTTGCTACGAATTTTTAGCGGATGCGTATACCGGCACCGTGTTAGAGATTTCAAGAAAAAAGAATGAATTGATTTAATAAAGCGAAGTCTCAGCCATCACCATTAATATAAAAATAGTGGTTTTATACGGGGCTTTTTACAATAGAAACAAAAAGAAGTGAAAATTCTCTCTAGGTACTAGCATTTAAGAATTTGATACAGTATTCTTAATAGAGATTTTGTTTTCTATGATTTAAGGAGAGTGAAAAATGGAACAACAAGAGAAAATTGCTGTTCTGATTCCTTGTTATAATGAAGAAGCGACGATTTCAACAGTCATTGCAGACTTTAGACGAGAATTACCGGAAGCAGAGATTTACGTATATGACAACAATTCGACTGATACCACCTATGAACTTGCCGTGGCGTGTGGGGCAATCGTCAAAAAAGAACCAAGACAAGGGAAAGGAAATGTCATTCGGCAAATGTTTTTTGATATTGATGCAGATTACTATCTCATGGTGGATGGTGATGATACCTATCCTGCCGAAGCGGTGCATGGATTACTGGATAAACTTCGCTCAGGTGAAGCGGATATGGTAATTGGAGACCGACTTTCAAATGGGACTTACTTTGACGAAAACAAACGTCCGTTTCATGATTTTGGGAATAATTTAGTAAAAAACACAATCACACGATTATATAAAACAAAAATACGAGACGTCATGACAGGCTATCGAGGATTTAATCGTATTTTTGTCAAAAGTTTCCCGATCATGAGTTCCGGATTCCAAATCGAAACTGAACTGACGATCCATGCCTTAGACAAAAAATTCAAATTGGTCGAATTGCCGATCGATTACCGAGACCGTCCAGAAGGCAGTGAATCGAAACTGAATACATTTTCTGATGGATTTAAAGTGATCATGATGATCGTTAAAATGTGGAAAGACTACAAACCATTGATGTTTTTTGGCATCTGGACCTTTTTCTTTTTTGTATTCGGCTTATTTGCCGGTGTTCCAGTGATCCGAGAGTATATGCTGACTCACTTTATCACACGGGTACCTTCTGCTATTTTAAGTACCGGATTGATGATCCTTGCCTTACTTTCATTAGTTACTGGGTTGATTTTAGATACTGTTGTAACGAATGCCAAAAAAGAATATGAACTAAATCTCTATCATGTCTATCATGAATGTCGAAAGCAAGAACAACAGAAATAACGTAGAAATAACCAAAGAAACTAGCTGGGAAAAATCTAGCTTCTTTGGTTATTTTTTTGCTTTTTGATACGCTAGTTATTTAGCTGTCCGAATCGTCACAAACTTCGCTACTACATATTCTTCCACACCGTAAGTTCCATTTTCCCGACCAAAGCCTGAATGCTTGACCCCTCCAAATGGCGTAGCTGAATTTGAAATAGCTGTATCATTGACACCGACCATCCCATATTGGAGTTTTTGGCTAACATTCGCGATCGTGTGGATATTCGTTGCGAAGAAGTAAGAAGCTAACCCAAAGATGGTATCATTGGCATCTTTGATCACTTCCTCTTCTTCCTTAAACGCAATCAACGGAATCACTGGTCCAAAGGTTTCTTGATAAAAGATGTCCATTTCCTTCGTGACACCATCCAAAACAGTGGGTTCAAAGAAATAGCCATGCGCATACTCGCCTTCTGTCAGTCGTTGCCCACCTGCTAAAATCTTGGCTCCTTTATCTACGGCATCTTTGATTTGTTCTTCTACCTTTTCCACACCTTCTTGATTAATCAAAGGTCCTGTCGTTGGATCATCTAAGCCATTACCAACGGATACTTGTTTGATTTTTTCGACGATCAATTTCGTAGCTTCATCTTTGATTGCTTCATGAAGAAAAATTCGATTAGGCGACGTACATACTTGTCCGTTATTGATGAATTTTGTTTTGATCAATTGATCCGTTGCTAATTCTAAATCTGCATCTGGAAAAATAATCAACGGCGCATGTCCGCCTAGTTCCATGGAAACTTTTTTCAATGTTGATGCTGCTTGTTTATTTAAGATTTGTCCTACTTCTGTCGAACCAGTGAAAGTGATTTTTTGCACGTCTTCTGATTCAGTTAGAATTTTACCGATCGTTGAGGAGTCTCCAGTCACGATATTGACGACTCCTGGAGGAAAGCCAGCTTGATCAAAAAGCTCCATTAACGCCAATGCAGAAAGCGGTGTCGCTTTTGCTGGTTTTAAGATAACCGTGCAGCCAGCCGCGATTGCTGGAGATATCTTACGGATAATCATATTGGATGGAAAGTTCCAAGGAGTGATTGCACCTACTACTCCAACTGGTTCTTTACGTACTTGCCATTCATTGGTTGCCGGAGAAGGAATGATCTCGCCTAAGATTCTTTGCCCTTCGGCAGCATTCCACCGCAAATTTTCAACATTCGTGTTGATTTCTGAAGCAGCTTGTTTGAGTGGCTTTCCTTGTTCCATCGTCATGATCGTAGCTAAACGTTCACTGTCTTCTTCCACTAGATCTGCCATCTTGTTCATTAATTTTGCCCGTTGAGCAGGAGAAGTTTTTGACCACTCTTCAAATGCTTTCTTAGCGGCTTTGATTGCTTCATGTGTTTCACTTTCTCCACCTTTTTGAACATTCGCTAAGGTTTCACCTGTTGCAGGGTTGATCACCTCGAAGGTACCTTCTGTTCCTGTCTGCCATTTGCCATTGATATAAAGACGAGTTTCGACTTTTGGTAAATCTCTTTTTGCCATGTGTCTCTTTCCTCCTTCTTATTCGGTACAAATCTACCCTAACACGGTTAAATTTAAAGCTCAAAGCATACGCATCAGATGACTTTCCTGCTTTCTGCTTTTAGCTCATCACTGAATCTACTGCAGGTGCCATCATAGCTGATCCCTTTTGATTCGCTGCTCCTATCGATTCAGTTAAGCTCGGAATAGTTCCAAATTTCGCCTATCCAAAACCATTATATTTTCCACACTTTTAGTGATTTTATTCGAAAATATTATAAGATAATAAAATACTTTATGTTGGAGTGAAAATGTGTGAACAAAGACAGATATAAACAATTGAAACAAGCAGAATTAGGTGCAATCATCAGTATTGTCGCTTATATCGTAGTCTCGATACTGAAGTTGACTATCGGGAATCTCGCAAATTCTGAAGCGTTAAGAGCCGATGGCTTAAACAATTTTACGGATATCCTAGCTTCGGTTGCTGTATTGATTGGTTTGAGAATCTCACGCAAACCTGCAGACACTGAACATCGTTATGGTCACTGGAAAGCTGAAAATATTGCGAGTTTAATCACTTCGTTTATCATGTTATTGGTTGGTCTGGAAGTCTTGTACTCTTCGATTCTCTCGATTACTGACAAAAAAATGGAATCACCTGATATGACCGCAGCCATTGTTGGGATTGTCTCAGCGCTGATCATGTATGGGGTTTATCTCTTTAATAAAAAACTAGCCACGAAAGTCAACAGTCCTGGTTTACTAGCTGCTGCGAAAGACAATCTTAGTGACGCGTGGACAAGTATCGGTACAGCCGTGGCAGTGTTTGCAGCCTCCTTCAATTTGGGTTGGTTGGACAGTGCCGCTGCAATCGTCGTGGGTTTATTGATTTTAAAAACAGCGGTTGATATCTTTAGAGAAAGCTCCTTTTCTTTATCTGATGGCTTTGACCAACAAAAATTAGAGCGCTACAAACAAGCAGTCAATAACATCCCGGAAGTCCAAAGCGTGAAGAGTATCAAAGGGCGTACTTATGGCTCAAATACCTATGTAGATATCACTGTTACCATGGACCCTAATTTGACTGTCAAAGAAAGTCATGATATTTCTGATTTGATCGAACACACTTTATTTGAACAATTCCAAGTCCACGAAACAGATGTACATGTCGAGCCTATGGAGAAGTCTTGAATAGCTGATAAAAAATGAAAAAAGAATCATTCGCCTTTTTTGAAAAGCGAGTGATTCTTCTTTTTTTGCTTTCTACTAAATCATCTTCCATATCAAATTCTAGTTGTTTGGCAGCATTCAGCTGGTCACTATAATAACTCGCTAGTTCTTCCGCTGATTGTGGGGTCAAATCTTCAAATGAGAAAGTGGTGTAAGCTTCCTGTGTTTCTCGACACACTGAAGTAATCTGCAACCCTTGTTGTTGATCAACAAACATATAGTTTTCTCCCGGAATGAATGATTCCCCACCAGTTCTGATCCGAAAGCCATTAAAACTCATTTGATACATCTCAAAGATTTTCGAATCATAGGATAACTGACGATTGACTGTAATACTTAATGCTTCACTGTCACTTTCGATATCTCGGTTTTTACCGATCGTGATGGCATAAAACAAGCCATAAAGATTATAGACTGACCATACTAACGTAACAATATAACCAAATTCATAGCCTTCCCCACGAATCAATCGGTAAAGAGCAATGATACAAGCAAAAAGAATCCAGCAAAAAAGGACGATATGCGGGAACACCGTACGCCAATCAAATGCGTTACTCCCGACAATTTCTTTTTTCGTTACGTTGAATTTCTTTTGTGGTTTGAAAAATTCTTTTAGTAATGCTCCTGTGTGGATCGGTGCCACAAAGCAGTCATAAATGTGAGAACTCGTTAGATTTCTTATTTTAGGTACGTATAACCTAAAGGATAAGGTGATCATAACAAACGGCGGTAAAAAGAATAGTAACAATTGATGGTTGTTACTTCTTACAATAAAAATATCAAAAACCATAAACAGCGTAGGAGCTAATAAAAAAATAATTTTCTGGAAAGAAGTAAACCAATACAAATAAGAGTTGTAATAACACAATTTTTGCATCAATGACAATCCTTTTAACTTTCGTGGCTTGAAGTGGTCAAAAATCTGCTTCGTACCTTGTGCCCAACGCGAGCGTTGGGAAGCTAGTTCTTTCGCTGTATAAGGGGTAATTCCCAATGCATAAGCCTTGTTGATAAAGAGGGTCTCGTAGCCGGCATTTTGTAACAACATCCCTGTCGCCATGTCTTCTGTAATACTATTCGTTGGAACCCCACCGATTTCTTCTAAAGCACTTCTTCTAATAATTGCATTTGTCCCGATATGGATCAGGGCATTTTCTCGAGAAAGAGCTGGCTCCAAAAAGCGCATAAATAATTCTTGCTCATTATAAAAGGAATTTCTTAAAAGCTGAAATGGATCTTTATTATAGAAGGTTTGAGGATATTGAACGAGTGCCATTTTAGGATTTTTGAAATAATTCACGGCTTCAAAAATGATATTTTTTTTGACAATAAAATCTGCATCCAATAGTAGTACGAGGTCACTAGTCGTTTGTGAGAGTGCATAGTTGATGTTGCCAGCTTTCGCATGCTCATTGCCCTCTCGTGATAAATAACCGATGGAAAAACGTTCCGCCATCTCTTTTAATTCCTCACGATGACCATCATCGCAAATATATATTTTTTTATTGGGATATCGTAACGCTTTGACAGCCAAAGCCGTGGCGATCACTAATTTACTATTTTCGTTATACGTACAAATAAACGCCGCAACACTTGGTTGAAAACTCTCGTCATAGGCCTCATAGAGATGTTCATTTGACAATTTATTCGAAAATAGGTAAATAAAAAAACCGTAGACAAATAACCCGATAAATTCTGCAATGTAAAGAATGATCCCAAATATTAAAGAAACAGAACTATCTATTGGTATGGTATAAAACAAACGCCATATCAAATAAACAACTAAAAAAGTAATCGTGATCTTTGAAAAAAGTTGTTTGACAAAATCATATTTTTTTGCCAACAAATACAACAATATAATTATTAAAAACAACCCCGTCAGATAGTACAATTCCACATTATCTCCTCCTTTATGTTTATATTAAACATTATAATGGTTATTATAAAAAACAGTTAGTAAACGGTTTCCAGGGATCGTTTAGCTGTTTTTTTAAGATCATTTAGTTAGTTATGTAACCAAAAAGACTGTAGTAAAAGACGGCTTTCGTCTTCTGCTACAGTCACTTGTTTGCTAGTCCTTTTCAGTTGCATCATTCACTTTTTCGTTCTGGACTTTTCCATGTTCCGCTTCCGTATCCTAAAATCGTTTTGATTGCTGGGATAAAGGTTGTCATGATGGTGATCGCATTGACCATCCAGAATAACAACATATACAATGGGGCAAATAACATATATTTCAATTTTCTTCCTTGATCGTCTACCACCAAAGATGCAATCAGTTGAATGATGCCTGAGATCATTTCGAAGCAAACAAACAGAAAACTAATCGTCAATGTCCGATAGATTTGTTCAAAATTTCCTTGATAAAGATAAATACCCATTAAAATAATAAAAACGAAAAATGAAATACAAAAGAACAACGACCAAATAATACTAAAAGTTTGATCAATAAACATGAACGTCCTGCCGATATTTTCAAAAGGATGGAAGAGGACTTTTTTAAAATTCGTCAACCAGACTTCCGTCCCCCCTTTTGCCCAACGTTTTCTCTGACGATAAAGCATCGGCAAACTTACTGGAACTTCCATAAAAAATATGATGGTTGGCGCAAACACCGAGATCCAGCCATTCAACTGATGATCCCACGCAATACTGATATCTTCTGTTGCCCGATCTTGACGAAAGCCGCCAACATCGATCAATGCGTCTTTTCGATACATGGTATTTGCCCCACTGTACGCATAAAGACCACCAAGTACACCTGCTTGTGTTCGTTTGATGATCCCTACGATGCTCGAAAATTCAACAGTCTGGGATTTTCCAAGTAAAGACGTACGATTTTTCACGTCCATATTGGCAGTAACAGCAGAGATATTTCTACCACCAGGGTGAATAAAGTAATTCACATAATTTGACAAAGCATCTGGTTCAGGTACCGTATCCGCATCATTGCTTAAGATCAACCGACCTTTGGCAAAAGCCATCCCAATATCAAATGCGTGAGCTTTCCCCTTATTTTTATCAATGCGGATCACTCGTAATTTGGGGTATTTTTTTTGTAAACGAGCTAATATTGCCGGGGTTTCGTCCGTTGAACCATCATCTGTCACTAACACTTCATAATTCCCATAATTGATTTTTGTCATTAAATAATCGATTGTGTCTTCAATCACCACTTCTTCATTGTGGGCCGGTACCATGATCGTGATAAACGGTTCGACCTCTGTCGGAATCTCCGCCCAATCAATGTGCTTATATTTAAATAAAAACGAATAGCATAATACCCCAATAAACCATGCAAAACTACCAAGGATTGGGTAAGAAACAAGGATAAAATAAATGATCGTAGCTACAAAATCCAGTAGTTCATTACCTGTATGAATGACTCTGACCATTAGAGTTCGACCCCCTCGTTTTTGTAGAGGTTTTCGATCAAATCTTTTTCAAGATTTTGCTCTTCTGATACTACGTAATAGCAAACCGCTTCACGCTCTTCCTTAGGTCCAAAGCGCATGCTGAATTCCGTTTCTAAAATATCTCGACGCTTTTCTAATTTTTCTTCATCATACATTTTTTCACTTCTTAGCATCGTCTGGTAACGACGATTATTCCAACGAGTCATGAATAAGAATAAAAGAACAAAGCCTAAAAAAGCAACCGCTAAAAATAGCAACAAAAAAGAAAACGTTTTTCGTTCTTCCGGAAACGAATGCCATTGTAATCCTCTCCCTTTCATTGAAGCCCGAAACGAAATAGTTACCCAAATAAATGGAAAAATCACGCCACACCATCCTAGAATCGCAACAATCCATTGCTTGATTTTTAACCGTCGATTTCCTTTGGCAAAAAACTTATCCTTAATCAAAAGAGTTGCTACTTCTTCACGTTTTATTCGAGTATTCATTTTTCTCCCACCTTTAAAAAATAAATTTAGTCCCCTTTTATAAAAACCTTTACATTTTTTGATGATGACAGCTAGACGAACAATTCATCAAAATGACCAACTAGACCTTACTTATACTTTACTTTTATTGTATTTATTTAAATTTGTTTATTTAATAGTAGCTTGTTTCTTGAAATATGTATGAGATTTGATCTTGACGTTAAGGTTTTCTTAATAAATTAAAATAACTAAAATAATAAAAATATAAAACAAGTTATCTTAGCGAGTCTCACTAAAGATAACTTGTTTTTTCTCTATTGATCTGTTACCAAAGAAATAACGACAGTTTTCATTGCTCGAGATATAGCCGTGTACATTTGCCTTCTTTCACGTGGGGTATTCGGTTCAGCTGTTAGATAAATCAGTACGTGATCAAATTCGAGTCCTTTAGAAAGACTCAATGGGCGTACTTGGATGTTCAGCTGATTGTTCCGCTCTACTTTTTGTTGTATCATTGCGGCTTGCTGTTCTTCCAACGTAATAACTGTTAATTGTTCACCTGTGTGCTGTTGTCGTTCATTGACCTGACTGAGCCACTGATCAAAAGTCGCTACAGTCGTAAATTCCGGCTCTTCCCCATAAGGACGAACGGAAACAATAGCGATCTTTTCTTTTTCCCCTGAATATTGGGTAAAGAGAGTCGTGATTGCCCCGCTTGAACGATAACTATTCAATAAATCATATCTCGTCACAGATCGTCCAGCCGTTGAAAAATAGCGTTCAATTGCTTCAAAAGAAGTCGTGGAATTAAAAATCCCCTGATTTTCATCTCCTACGAGTGTAAAGCGAGCGTTGGGGAAGATGTTTAACAAGAGCAAAAGTTGCGCACTTGTATAGTCTTGCACCTCATCGATCAACACGAACTTTTTGACTTGGGTGATTTTTTCGATCAGCAGATGGCGCACATGCAAACGTGCGACGGCTTCATCTAATGTACAAGGAGTTGTTCGCTGATACTTATTCCCAGTGTAACTTTGATAAATCTCCTCAAATAAAAATTGTTCATCGACCCACGCCAACTGTTTGATTTGTTTCGTTACTGTTCGATATTTTCTTTGAAGCAATTGTTTGCCATAACTGACTAATTTCTCTGGCGATTCATCGGTGATCAACTGTTGGAAATACTTTTGTTGCATCTCTTCTGGTAAGGATAATAATTGATCTTTAATGGCGTCACTACCTGCTTGTTTCAGCAATTGCTTTTCCCAGTAGCGCAACAATCGGTCTTTAGTCGCTTGAAGTTTTTCTCTTAGACTCGGGTAATCGGGCGTGCTACCATAGATTTTTTTGATCACTTCTTTTGAGATCACGATTTTTTCCTTCTTTTTGATAGCTAAAAAGAAATCAGCCTGTTCAGTAAACAAGGAGGTCGCTTGCTCGATCTGCTTCATAAATGCCTGACTTCTGAGAACTGCTGTCTGGTCATCCACATCCGTCTGCGTAATCCGTTGAAAATAAGCTTTTTCTGACTCAACATTCCCTAAAAAAAGTTGATCCACCAACTGAAGCATCGTGACATTCAACGGATTTTTTTCACCTAACGAAGGTAATACCTTACCGATATAATCAATAAATTGATGGTTCGGTGACAAAATCAGCAAATCATCCGCAGAAAGTTGGTTTCGGTATTGATAAAGCAAATAAGCAATTCGTTGCATGATCGTTGAGGTTTTCCCACTGCCTGCCACGCCATTGACTAAGATATTTTGGCTTGTAGTGTCTCGGATGATCGTATTTTGTTCAGATTGGATCGTAGCCGTGATTGCCTTCATCTCTGACGTCTCACTTTGTTCTAAAGCATCAAGTAAGACATCGTCTTGGATTGCTACCGAGGTGTCAAAAAAGTGGAGCAATTGATCTTTTTTGATGATAAATTGACGTCGCTCATGGATCATTACCTCGATTTGGTTTTGATTCACTAAATAAGAAGACTGACCTAAATCATTGTTATAGAAAAGAGAAGCAATCGGCGAACGCCAATCATAAACCAAGGTTTCATCCTCATCATTAGTAAAGTTAGCCGTACCAATATAAAAAGCTTCGTGACTGTTTTTTCCTTGTGCTTCTTCCTCTAAAAAATCAATTTCGATCTTCCCAAAATAGGGACTCATCAATAGCCGTTCGATTTTTTTCAAAGTATCATTAGCTGATTGGATCTTGAGATTCAATTGATCGATTTCGCGATTTTTCATCTCAATCAGTGAATACGTATCAAGATTGTCTAAATAACTATCAAAATTGATCCGAATATCTTCGGACATCGTTTGTAACGAATCCCGTCCGTACGCACTGGTTTCTTGTAATAGTTGCTGATACTCTTCCTGCTTTTCTAGTAATTGCCGATAAACTGACGCTAGATAGGCTTCTTCTAAATTTCGTGTGTTGACCATACACATTCTCCTTTGATTCGAAGTAGTAGAACTAACCAGTCTAGCGCCATTTTACTAAGAATGCAAGGCAAAGCTCTATTTTTCTGGATAAATCAAGTCTTCTGGACGAACAGCGTGATACAAAGCAAAGGCGCCATCGAGATTTTGGACATGAAAGCCTGCTTGTTTCAAGATACGTTCTGCTAAGTAACTACGCAGTCCACTATGACAGCTGACAATGTATTCTTTCTCATGGTCTAATTCCGCCAATCGACAGCGTAAATCATTTAAAGGAATATTCAGCGCATCTTTAAAAGCACCGTTTTGCAACTCGCCTTCATTACGAACATCGAGTAAGATTTTTCCTTGTGCAAGTGCTTCTGGCAATTCATGCCATTGGATCGTCTCGCTTAGCCCTTCTGCAACATTCATGGCCACATATCCCAACATGTTCACTGGATCTTTCGCAGAACCAAAAGGTGGCGCATAGGTAAATTCTAATTCCGGTAAATCAAAAATCGTTAGTTGTCCTTTGATGGCTGTGGCTAAACTATCGATTCGTTTATCAACACCTTTGGCACCGACTCCTTGTGCACCATAGATTTCACCTGTCTTAGGATGAAAGATCAGTTTTAACAAAATATCTGTAGCTTCAGGATAGTAACTAGCATGGTCTTTCCCAGAAACATGGACTACTGAGAAAGGTAAGTTGGCTTGTTGGGCCATTCTTTCTGTTAATCCAGTAGAAGCAGCAGCAAGGTCAAAGACCCGCACAATTGACGTACCAAGACTTCCTCGATTGTTACGAACGATTCCCGCTATATTATCTGCTGCTTGTCGCCCTTGACGGTTAGCAGGAGAAGCAAGAGAAATCAACGCATCGGCACCTGTAATTTGTTGTTTGATAACGATGGCATCTCCCACCGCATAGATGGAAGGATCACTTGTTTGGTAGTGTTCATTGACTACGATCCCCCCACGCAGCCCTGTTTCAAGTCCAGCCATTTTTGCCAATGTACTGTCTGGCTGAACGCCTACTGAGAGGATCGTTAAATCAGAATCGATCGTTGTGCCATCATCCAAGCGTAACTGCTTGCCACCATGTTCAAAAGCAGTGACAGAACGTTTTGTTTGGACATGGACGCCTTGTTTAATGAGTTCATTTTGGATATGCACCGCCATTTCTTCATCTAAAGAAGGCAGGACATGTGGTGCCAGTTCTACAATTGAAACTGCCAGTCCACGTTTTTTTAAATTCTCTGCCATTTCCAATCCGATAAAGCCTGCCCCTACTACGACAGCTTTTTTGGGTTGTTCTTCAAGAGCAGTCATTACCATATCAATATCCGGTACATTTCTAACAGTATAAACATTTTTGGCTTCTGCTAATCCTGAAATAGCTGGTCTGACTGGTTTTGCCCCTGGGGAAAGAAGCAATACATCATAACTCTCCTGCCATTTTTTCCCGTCAGATAAAACTTCAACTTTCTTTTCATCTGGATAAACGGCTGTGACTTCATGATTGGGACGCACATCTAATTGAAAACGAGCAGCCAATGATTCTGGTGTTTGTACCAAAAGATTCTCTCTCTCACTGATCTCACCAGAGAGATAATAAGGTAACCCGCAATTGGCAAATGAGACATACGGTCCTTTTTCAAACACGACGATTTCAGCATCTTCTTTTAAACGACGTAATCTAGTAGCAGCAGACATCCCCCCTGCTACCCCGCCGACAATAACAATTTTCATTTATTTCCCTCCTACTGTTGGTTCAAACCATTGATTCATTCCACCACGTACATTGATAACATCATACCCCATTTTCTTCAACTCTTTCGTAGCTTGTTTGCTCCGCATTCCCGATTGACAGATGACATAGACAGGCGCTTCTTGTTTTCCTTTAAAACTTAGAATACGTTGAAGTGGAATATTTTTCGCTTGTCTGATATGCCCCCTTCGGTATTCTGCTGGTGTTCTTACATCGAGCAACTGAATAGAACCATTCAATTTTTCTTTTAATTCCGCTGTTGAGATTGATTTGACTGTTTGAAATAGTGACATCTTGATTTCCACCTTTTTTATTTTTGTAAATACCTTACGGGGTATATTCAACACAAAAAAGAGAGAATTGTCAACTATTCAAATTCTGGTTTTTTTAAATCGACATAATTATTTACAAAATATACCTACATAGGGTATCATCTCACTAGAAGCATAAAGGAGGTTTTCAAATGGAAATCAATGACAAGAACATCATCAATCGACTAAAACGAACAGAAGGACAAATTCGCGGCATCCAAAAGATGATTGAAGAAGAGAAAGACTGTATGGCAATTATCACACAATTAAGTGCCGTTCGTTCTAGCATTGATCGTGTCATGGGAATGATCGTGGCAGAAAACTTAAAAGACTGTTTGGAGCATCCAGAAAACAGCGCAGAAGAGCAAGCCAAAAAAATGGAACAAGCAATCAACTTGATCATCAAAAAATAAGGAGAGACTCAAATGAAAGTTGTTTTTCATATCGATGAAACGAGAAAGTGGCATGAAACGATGAATAACGTCAAGAACCTATTGAAAATCGCTCCTGAAACGACGATTGTGGTTAGTGTCAACGGTGAAGGCATCACCGGCTACCTTGATCCAGCAAATGAAGAATTTCTTGCTTTAGGGGTTACCTTCCACGCTTGTGCTAATGCGCTACGTGGCAATCACATCAGTACAGAATCCTTGCCTGAAAAAGTCATCGTGGTACCAGCTGGTATTTTAGACCTCATTGAATTACAAGAAAAAGGCTATGCTTATATCAAACCTTAAGACTACTAGCTTCGAGAGTTAAGCAAGGTTCTCCTACAGAATTTAAAACAATGAGCGGAAATCCATCCCCTCATCAAGTAAAAGAACTCAAACCACTTCCTTGGTTTGAGTTCTTTTATTTGAGATATCACTCTCTTAATTCAATAGTCTATGATATTCACGGATATACAAAATGAAGGATTGAAGCAAGCTATAAGTGATCAATCCAAAGATCCAATTGACCCAGATCGCAGGAAGTTCGGGAAACAACAGTAAAAGCACCATGCCTGCGTAAATGACCGCAGTTGCTAATTTCCCATACCATTTTGCTCCATCTAATTTCACATTTTTTCTCAATCCAATGATACCAGCAAAAAACATGAACCCTTCTTTGATCAGAAACAAACCGAATATCCACCAAATCATTGGTCGATACCAAGCCATGGAAAGGATCAAGACCAGTTGCGTCAACTTGTCTGCCACTGGATCTAATAATTTCCCCAATTCCGTGATTTGGTTGAACTTACGAGCAATAAATCCATCTAAAAAGTCAGTGATTCCTGATACAGCAATCAAGATACCGGCAAGCATAAACGATTGCTCTAAAACAAAGTAAAAATAAAACGGCAAAAGAACCACACGAAAAATTGATAAGAGATTAGGGATCGTTCCTATTTCTTTTCGCCAATTCGAAGTCAGTTTCATACATGACATCTCCCTAAATAAACTTTGTTCCATTTTAACCTAAATCGGTACAAGTGCCAATTTTTTCCCGTTGTCTAAAGTCATGAGTAACTCTCCAATTTAGCTATTCACATACTTGGATCGTAAAAACTACTGGAACGACTGTCGAAAAAAGACGAGAGCTATTGGCTATTCCTCTTTAAAACAATGTCTTCATTTAACCCCTAGTCTCTTTTTTCTCGTCGTTCTTTAGCTTCTTTGGCTAATTTTTTATGCGCTTTTTTCGATCCTCGCGCTAGATCTTTTTGCCATTTTCTAGTTTGAAAGTCTGTAAACAAATGGTCTAATTCATAACCGACTGGATATAACTTTTCTGCTGACATCTTTAACGTGAGACGTTTTCGTGGGACATTGATTAACTCTTTATCCAAGAAAATCGTAACCGTTTCTTCTGCTGTATCTTCATAAACTAAGGCTTCTTGTTGGTGGACCGCAGAATATACCCGATCCCCTTTCGAAAATTGCTGCACTTGTGTCTTCGTCCTAGGCACGTTTACTTTCGTTGTCTGAAACACTTTTTTGGTTGTCCGATAAGCTTTATGCTGGATATAATATTGGGCTTGTTCGATTAAGGTTTGCGACATGTTCATTTTTTGAGCGATCCATAGCGCTTGGCTTTCTCCTGTTTCCCCCACTTGAAGAAGGTATTTAGGTTTCAATGCTTCTTTATCAAATGCCATTGCGGCTGGAATAAAATCTTCATGATCATTCGCAAATTTTTTGATTTCGCCATAATGAGTAGTTGCAACGATCAATGCCCCTTGTTCATACATGGCTTCCATGATAGCAACTGCTAGCGCTGCTCCTTCATTAGGTTCTGTGCCACTGCCGATCTCATCAAGTAATACAAGGGTATTTCTGCTCACCTTGCGTAACATCTCGGCAATATTTTGCATATGACCAGAAAACGTACTTAACGCATTCTCGATCGTTTGCTGATCGCCAATATCCACAAAAATCTCATCGAAAACAGCTAGCTCTGTTCCTTCGGCTGCCGGAACCTGTAAACCAAACATCGCCATCAACGTCAATAACCCCACTGTCTTTAATACGACAGTCTTACCACCTGCATTCGCTCCAGTGATCACTAATCCTCGATAGTCATTACCAAGTTCAAAGTCTAACGGAACAGCCTTCCCTTGGATCAGCGGATGCCTCCCTTGTTTGATCTTGATGTATTCTGATTGATTGATCCGTGGTGTCACACCATGGATTTCTCGACTATACTTCCCTCTGGCGAAAATGATATCTAATCTAGTAATCGTTTCGATAATCAAATCGATTGCTTGTTCTTGTTCTGCTAAAGCACCAGTCAAATAAGCTAAAACTTGATATTCTTCTGCTATTTCTTCTGCTTTTAACAATTGATAATTCATACTTGCTTTTTCCACAGCCGTTGGTTCGATAAAGACGGTCGTTCCTTTATTTGACTGTTCAACAATCGTGCCTGGCACTTTGTTTTTATAACTAGCTTTGATTGGGATCGTATAGTGATCGCCTTTTTGAACAATCATTGCTTCTTGGATCATTTCTTTGTTATGCGGATGTCTTAGAAACTTTAAAAGACGATCCTGGATTTCTTTTTCTGTTAGTTGTAATTGTTTTCGTACTTTTCGTAAATTTCGTGAGGCTTCATCACTCACTTTTTGGTTCTTGATTTGTTGATAGATCAACTCTTCGACCATCGACAAATCAGGCATATTCTTACTATAAACATGCAACAAGGGTGTTTGATATTGATTTTTTTCAAAAAAACGCCGGATCATTCGACTACTTCTTAAAAAATCTGCATACTCGATCAATTCAGTTGGTGTCAGTAAAAAGCCTTTTTTCACTTGGGAAGTCAACGCATCAATCCGTGTCAATCCCATAAAGGGAACGTGTTGCTGACTTTCTAAGATTTGTCGCGCTTCTTTTGTTTCTTCTTGGCGATTTTTGACTGTCTGTAGATTAGTTTGCGGGGTCATTTCTTCGATACGCTTTTTGCTATATTGTCCAATAGCTCGTTTTTTCACTTCTTCTTTGATTTGATTAAATTGTAATTTATCGATTGTTTGTTTCATATTCTCTCCTTTTTTGAAGAGATACCTGTCCTAAAATAAATAAGACCTAGGAAAAATAAAAAGATGAGGAACATCTCAAATAAGACGCGCCCCATCCCTCATTAATAGAATTGTTGGTTATGAAATGACAGGTACCATCTATAAGCATGCCAAATAAGCTTACGGCTCTATTGGCTATTCAACTTACTACGTTAGATACCTGCTACACTCATCAAAATACCTCATTCATCTAGGTTTTATTTATTTTCAAATTCACTATAGCAAGTTTAGCTGTCACTGTCAATCAATAACGAAAGCCCTTTATTTCATTCTGGTTAGTTCAATCAAGTCCCATGAACAAATCTAAAAAAAATTTCTGTTTGTCAGCAAAGCACCCCGTTGATTTTGCGATCTTCAATAACCCATTTTTTAAAGCGCTGCTCTTTGTCAAGTTCTAAAAAACGGTAAAATAGAAGACCTATTTTACCGTTTTCTATATTATTTATTAAGGAATAACACACTTTATCGCTTTTTTATACCATCAACATGTACATGCCCACAGCCACGACAGCTCCGACCATTGGCGCTACTACTGGTATCCATGAATAGCCCCAGTCTGAGTTTCCTTTGTTTGCAATTGGTAGAATCGCATGGGTCAGACGTGGACCTAGGTCACGAGCTGGGTTGATCGCATAGCCAGTTGGTCCACCTAGGGAAAGACCGATTGCTAAGATCAAACCTCCGACAGCAAAGACATTCGTACCATCGGCAAATGAGTTTTGTCCAAACGCTAATAATCCTAGTACTAAAACGAAGGTACCGATCAACTCGGTGATAAAGTTCGCTGGATAATTTCGAATGGCAGGACCTGTCGCAAATGTACCTAAAATTGCGCCTTGGTCTTTCGTCACACTCCAATGTGGTAAATACGTCAACCAAACTAAAACAGCACCGACGATCGCTCCTAACATTTGCGCAATAATAAACGGAATCACTAAGTTCCAGCCAATTGCACCGGTCATCGCCATCGCTAAAGATACGGCTGGATTCAAATGAGCAGGTCCCATAAATCCGGAAATATAGACAGCCATTGTAACGGCTAGTCCCCAACCAAAAGCAATCACGATCCAACCAGAAGCTTGGGCTTTACTCTTGTTCAAGTTAACCGCAGCACATACCCCATCACCAAGTAAAACTAAAATCATCGTACCAATAAATTCTCCCATGATCTGCGTCATTTCTGCACTCATCTATTTTTCCCCCTTCAATTCACGTAGATCCGACTCTGCGATCAATTCTTCTAAATGAGCTTCTTGACGCTTCTTCTCTTCTGCTGACCAAGCGAAGTAAGACGCAATGGCATCAATGATCGGTTGTTTGATTGCATCAAGTTGATCACGTTCAAACAACAAGTGATTCGTGCGGCGAATCAAGTAGTCGCCTGGTGCTAATACCATTTCTTCTTCTAACCCATAACGTAAACGAGCAGATTCAGCTAAACTTAGTCCTTCATACGGTGTCATTTCTTTTGCCAAAGCAAAAATCTTTTTCGCATTGGTTCCATAAAAATCTGCAATGTATTTTGCATCAGCTTCTGCTAAACCAGATTCAACTCCGATTTTTGTCAATTCTTCCACAGTTTCTTCCAGTTTCGTTGGATCAAAATCTCCTCCGGAAACGGGATAATGTTTCGAATCGATTTCTTTTACTGACATTCGGTAGTCATCTTTCAACAACTGGCGGATTAATTTTAGTGCGCCCTCTGCCATCTTACGGTAGTCTGTGATCTTCCCGCCTGATAGTGTCACCAAACCATCCGATTCACGTTCTAACGAGCTGCCTCGAGAAATCGAAGAAGGGGCTTTTTCATCACGGCTGTTTTCTAAATGATTCAATACATCCTCTACTTCTAACCGAGAAGCCTTGTTTTCTTTATATTCAGTAACCGTATCAACGACTTTACTAAAGCTTTTATCTGAAATAGAGCCGTTGTCACCACCGTTATAGTCAGAACCAGAATTACCGATCAATAATGGGCGTAACCCTGCCCAACTTGATTCGATGTCTGCGAGGGTGATGTTTGCATCTGGGTAACGATGATTGATGACATCTAATAAATAGTCCACATCTTCTTGCGTTACTTTTGGATCTGTATAGTCCCCTTGATAGTCCGTATCTGTCGTTCCAAAATACGTTTTATTTTCTCGTGGAATGGCAAAAACCATTCGGCCATCTTGTTTGCCCGTGTCAAAATATGTTGGTTGTGGAACAGGCAGTTTTTTAGCATCTACGACTAGATGAACACCTTTGGTTGGTCGCATCTTAGGTGATACCGCACGTTTGAAATTCAAGTTACGGATTTTATCGACCCATGGACCACTTGTGTTGATCACTATTTTTGCGTGGATCTCCACGACTTGATCCGTTAACAGATCACGTGCTTTGACACCCACGATTTGATCTCCTTCATATAAAAAGCCAATCGCTTTCATTTTACTTACTAGGTAAGCACCATCTTCTGCTGCTTTTTTGATGTTATCGATCACTAAACGTGAATCATTGTTCCGAAAATCTAGATAAACACCAGCGCCCTTTAACCCTTCTTTTTTCAAAAATGGTTCT
The DNA here is from genome assembly GCF_040887125.1 of Enterococcus sp. C74. Lineage (NCBI taxonomy): Bacteria > Bacillati > Bacillota > Bacilli > Lactobacillales > Enterococcaceae > Enterococcus > Enterococcus sp. C74. Next base: position 56,495 of record NZ_JBFOFA010000009.1, read on the forward strand.
CGTTCTAATACTTCTTCTGGTGTCAACGTATAGTTTTCATATTTTGTTCCAGTCACATTTGCCAATTTATCGTAGAGATCCATTGCCACTTTGACTGAAAACATATTAAATGTCGTTGCCCCCTCATCTTCATAGATCGGTAGTAACATTGGATCAGGTTTTGGAATGTGCGGTGCAATGCCTTGGACCACCGCTCGTTCGCCTACAGTATCTGCTACAACTTCGACGTCAAAAGTTTTAAGATAACGAATCCCTCCGTGTACTAATTTTGTGGAGCGTGAAGAAGTACCTTCTGCAAAGTCTTGCATTTCGATTAGCCCCGTTTTGATTCCTGATGCAGCGGCTTGAAGCGCCACACCAGCCCCTGTGATACCGCCACCAATAATCAGCAGATCCAATTTTTCGTGTTGCATTTTTTCAATACTTTCTTGTCTTGTTCCTCTTGAAAACATGACATTCCCTCCCTTTACTCAAATGCTTGTGTTGCTACTACCGCTTTTTTCCAACCGCCATATAATTTTTCTCTACGCTCTTCAGGCATCTCTACTTCAAACATCTTGCCCGCTTCATAAAATTCTCTGATTTCATCTGTATCTTTCCAAAAACCAACCGCTAAACCAGCTAGAAATGCCGCACCTAATGCCGTAGTTTCCAGATTTTCTGCTCGTTGGATCGGAATATTTAAAATATCTGTCTGAAATTGCATCAAATATTCATTATTCGCTGCTCCACCATCGACCTTCAAGACTGGTATTTTGATCCCTGTGTCTTCTTGCATCGTATCAATGATATCTCTTACTTGGTATGCAATCGATTGTAAGGTTGCTTTGATAATGTCTTCTTTGGTCGTCCCACGTGTCAACCCAAACATCGAACCTCTCGCAGCTTGATCCCAATAAGGTGCCCCTAACCCAACAAATGCTGGCACGACATAGACTTCATCCTCACTTGTGGAACGTTTTGCTGCCTCTTCGGAATCACTTGCTTTTTGTAACATTTGCAACCCATCTCGCAACCATTGGATGGAAGAACCTGCTACGAAAATGCTCCCTTCCAGTGCATAGTAAACCTTGCCATTGATTCCATAACCAATCGTCGTTAATAGATTGTTCTTGGATAGTTGTGGTTCTTCCCCAGTATTCATGACGATAAATGATCCTGTACCATACGTATTTTTGACCATTCCAGGTTCAAAAGCCATTTGTCCAAACAAAGCAGCTTGCTGGTCACCAGCCATCCCAGAAATCGGCACTTCACTACCATAGAAATGATACCCTTGTGTATAACCATAAATTTCTGAATTAGAAGTCGGTTTTGGCAGCATTGCTCGAGGAATGTTCAAGAGATCAAGGATTTCCTGATCCCAATCAAGATCGTGAATATTAAACAACATCGTCCGACTTGCATTGGAATAATCCGTCACATGTGCTTGACCGTCTGTTAATTTCCATACCAGCCATGAATCGATCGTACCAAAAAGCAATTCGCCTTTTTCAGCACGTTCTTGCGCTCCCTCTACATGGTCAAGAATCCAACGTATTTTTGTAGCAGAAAAATAGGCATCAATCACTAAACCTGTTTTTTTATGGAAAAAGTCTTGGTAGCCTTCCTTTTTTAAATTATCAGCAATTGATGCGGATTGACGAGATTGCCATACCACAGCATGATAAATCGGACGTCCAGTATCTTTTTCCCAGATCACCGTCGTTTCACGTTGGTTAGTGATCCCGATGCCTGCAATTTGATTCGGTTTGATCCCAGATTCAATGAATGCCCCTGCAATGACCGACTGTACGGAGTTCCAGATTTCATTCGCATCATGTTCCACCCAGCTCTCTTTAGGAAAATATTGCGTGAATTCTTTTTGTGAACTACCGATATGTCTACCTTTTTTGTCATAAATAATTGCTCGTGAACTTGTCGTTCCTTGGTCAATCGCCATGATGTATGTTGATTCTGTCATTCTGATCTCCTCCATTATCTGCAAACGCTTTCTAAATTTATCTTTATCTTACACCGTTTCATTTTTTAGAAACTGCCAAAAAAACATTTATTTTCTGTTTTTTTGACAGTTTTTAATTTTTTGCTTTTTTTTCTTCTTCGATTTTTTGCTTTAACCTTGCGATATCATAGCTTGAAGCAAACTCTGATAAATAATAATAATTTTGATGAGGATCTTCTTGATTAAATGTGATCACTAAATCATACTTTTTTCCTGGTCGTCGATTTTCAATCTCAATCCCACTGATTCCTTTTAACTCTCTTAACAAAAATTGTTGAAATGCCACTCGATAAATCGGTAATGTTTCAATATCGATTCCGATAGTGACCGATTTCGCAATATAAAAATCGATCATCATAAGAATATTGGCATACTGAATCATGAGATAACTTAAAGCAGCTTCTTCACCTTGTTTAGCAGGTAGTTGTGTCAGCGTTGTTTCTTTCAATCGTTCGAGTAATTGACTAAGGGAGCGGCCTAACATCTTTTTCTGTTGTTGCAAGAGATGTTCTGGCTCATAGATCATCATGACTCCTCGAAAAAAATAAAACTCATTATCGATTTGAGCTAATTGATAACCGACTGCTTTTTCTTCCTTGATCTTCAACTTTCGTGGACGATAGTGCCACAACATCGTTTCTCTAATGTACGTATCTAATACAGCTGTTGGTAATTTTTTGCTTCGGGTTAAATCATATTGATAAAAATGTTCTTCTGATAACACAGCAAACGAGACAAAAAAACTGTAAAACATTAAAGGCTCATAGCCACTGATCTCAGCAGCTGTCCGACTTAAATAAAGTGAAATGACCGGATCAAGTGCTTGATACAAACGATCCTTTTGGTAAAGTATTTTCTTTTCTTTCAATGTAGCAAACGTCGTTTTTTCACTCAATAGCCGTTTACGAGTGATCCCCAGCCAGCAGGCGATTTTACTAGCTGACTCTTGAGAGAATGTCGTTTCTAAGGCTCGTTCCAATCCTAAAATAAGTGGCGCTTTATCAGGCGTCTGTTGTAAGAAAAGGGGACGTTGTGATTCAGAGATAAATTGGAATAACACATAGTAGAAATAACGAACTTGCAATTCCTCGCCATAGAGTTGGCCATTTTTGATTTGTAGAGAAAATTCTTGCAGTAACTGATTCAATTCTTTGATCTTACGAAAGACAGAAGATTCGCTGATATTAAAAGCTGTCGCTAGACGAACGATCGATGCTTGGTGATGTTCTAATAAATAAACAAGCAGATTAAATTTCAAGCTTTGTTGAACTAAGAATAGAATGATTTTTTCTAAGCTGACATCTTCAGCCAACTCTAATGTGACTTGAAATTCATTTCTTTTGATTGCTACTTTCTTCCCCATCATCATACCGATCATTGGGATTTCTGCTATATATTGATCAAATGATGTTTTAGAAAGATTGACTTGTTCCCTTAATTGATTCGTGCCTACAGTTCCACCATGCAACACCATTTCCCTAAGAATCAACACTTGCAACTGCTCTTTTTTCTCTAGTAATTGTTCAATCTTCATCGAGCGTATCAACCACCTTTATCAATTGAAGCGGCAACCGATATTCTGGCTGGAAGAATAACTCCCGTTCGAATAATTTCTCTAACGTCCAGCCTTCCTCAATAGCGAGAGTGAATCGATCCAATAAATCGAATATCTCCTCTCGACTTCGCAACTGCGCACCAAGTAATTGTCCCTTTTCATTGCACATCACTTTGATTTTCGCCGTTTCACTATTGGTCGCAGCTAAGCGGGCAAGCAAATATGTTTTACGGACAGTCTGCGGATAAAAAATACTTTCTTCTTCCGTTAGCCCGACACTTCCTAGAAAATAACCAAACCAATGATTTCCAATTGCTCGGTAGGTTCCCGGATCTTTCGTACGTTTGCCACTAATCGTTTGACTGACCACTTGTGCCGTACGTAGTGCATTATTGACCAAAGAGACATACATTTTTTCTTGAGTCGGTTGGAACGTCACTTGGATCGCATCACCGATTGCATAAATATCCTTCGCTGACGTCTGCAAATACTCATCGACCCAAATCGTACCATCTTCATTTAGCTTCAACTGATCTTGCCAGAGATGATGGTCTGGACGCGTGTGATTCGCTAGCAGAACTAAATCATAGCTTTCTGTTTTTTGATCCGTCACTACGACCACTTGCTCGTTTTCTTCGAGCGTTTGCACTTGTTCATTGAAAAACAATTGGATATGCCGTTGCAATAACTCATGTGTTAACGGTTGAACCATTTCGGGGTCGAAATAACGGAACAACAATGTTGATCGGCTTTCATAGAGATGGATTTCTTTTTGCTGATGATATAACCCTTCTGCTAATTCAAGTCCTACTTGTCCCGCACCAATCACAGCAATCTTTTGTGCCTTCGCAAGACTTTGTTCCAAAGATTCTTTTAAGTGGATATCTTTAACAGAACGGATCTGCGTACTTTTGTTTCCATTTTTGAATTGCTGACTCGAACCCGTTGCAATCACTAACGTATCAAAAGTAAGCTGTCGCCCATTTTGGATAAACACAGTCTTCGTGGCTATTTCAAGTGAAACGACTTCCGTGCGTACTTGAACATCAATTGCGTATAGCGCTTGCAATTCTTCCTTAGTCAACCAATAAAGTTGCTCTTTATTTGTGAGTTGCTTTTTTAACAGTAAATTGAGTCCACTCGGTATAAACCCAATCTTGTCCTGTTTTTCCAAAAGTATGATTTCACTGTCAGGACAACTTTTTCGCAAAGAAATTGCTGCATAGATCCCCGCAAAAGAACCACCAATGATCACGATCCTCATCCATTTCCCTCTTTTCCAATAGCCTATTTGAAGAGTATCATGTAACCGTTAATGTTTCAAAAAATGTACTCAAAGAGGGCAAAATCTGAAGCGACTCCAAACAGTTAGACTAAAAAATCTAAATTTTGGAGGACGTTTCAGATTCCACCCTCTACTTTATAAAGTTTTCTTCTATTGTTAAATTGGATTGTTTATTGAGACTGGGACAAAACTTGTCTCAGTCTCTTCTAGTATCTCTAAAAACGAATAAACGGTGTTCAAAGAGCTGACCTTCGGCGATAAGTCAAAAAATCTCAAAACATGGGAAGCTGTTTCGAGATTTCCATCCTTAATGCTCCTGCGATTACTCGTCGCAGTTTTTACTTGGTGAGCGCTCAGGTCAAAACACTCTTTTCACGACCTCTTGTTCACGGTGAGACAAAAGCAGCATCTTCGGAAAATTTGCCGAAATTTACCAAAAACTTGAGGAGCACCAAGTAGGTAACAATCAACATCAAAAACTAGTTTTTGTGTTTCTTGTCAATTTTCGGAAATTCCTTCTTATTTCTTGATGCTAAACACTTTTGTCTCAACCTCTACGTCGGAACTGTTTATTTTCGTTTTTTGCTGAACTTTTTCCCTTAACAACTTATTTCTTCAAAGATTCAACGACTTGGATTCCTAATTGATGCGCAGATTGAGGATTCTGTCCGGTCAACAACTGTCCATCTGCATGTACGACCGCTGTAAAAGCTGGTCCTGCTTGATAGTTTGCTCCTTTTTCTTTCAAGGCATCTTCTGTTAGAAAAGGTACTTTGTCCGTTGTTCCATTCGCTGTTTCTTCTTCGTTACTAAAACCAGTGACCGTTTTTCCCGCTAAAATCGGTTGACCAGAAACGTCAACTACAGGAAGTAATCCGACTACACCATGACAAACAGCTGAAACGATTCCGTCATTCTGATAGATCGATGAAGCAATTTTTCCTAGATCCGTTGCTTCAGGAAAGTCCCACATGGTTCCGTGTCCACCGGTATAATAAATCGCACGATACTCGTTTGGGTCGACTTCAGCTGGACTCAAGGTGCTTCCTAACGCTCGGTTACGGAAATCTTCGTCCTGATAATAGTTCCAATCGATTTCATCCATCGCTTCCAGACTCTTCGGCTCCAAAGGAACATACCCACCTTTAGGACTGACAAAATCAGCTGAGATATTATTTTTGACTAAAGCATCATAAAAATGAGTCAGCTCACTCAGCCACAGCCCTGTTGGACGGTCGGTTCCTTTATATCTTTCCACATTCGTTAAGACGATCAATACTTTCATTGTTCTCTCTTCTTTCTTTACTAATAGATCTTCACTTATCTATTAGTATTTGATTGATAACGGATCTGTAAAAAATTATACAATGGATTAGGTAAATAGAGTTCTTGATATGCTTTTGCAAATGGTTTGGTCACAAGTTCTGTATCGCGATTTTCCATTAATTTGACCGCCCATTCGGGATCAACTAATAGTTGCTGACCGACTGCAACAAGTTCTGCATCAGATAAAACGGCTTCAACATCTTGGCGATTACGGACATTTCCTACACCCACTAATGGTATTTTTCCTTGCACTGTTTCATGGAGATAGTGAAGCATCGATTGCTCATTGTATTGCTCAGAACGAGCAACACGATCATACGTATTTAATGAAACATGAAGGTAATCCAATTTTGTTTCACGTAATTTTTCCATTAACCATATGGTATCTTCAAAACGGATACCAGGCGTTTCAAATTCTTCTGGTGAAAAGCGATAACCTACGATAAAAGGCTTTGTTGCGTATGTTTCGACAGCTTGAAACACACTTTTCACTACTTCATCAATAAAGCGATAGCGATTTTCTAAGCTTCCACCCCATTGATCTTCACGACGATTAGAATGTGGCGAAAAGAATTGTTGGATCAAATACGTATTAGCACCGTGTAATTCTACACCATCAAATCCAGCTTCGATTGCTCTTCTAGTCGCTTCACCAAAAGCCTTGATCGTTTCTAAGATTTCGTCTTCTGATAAGGCACGTGGTGTTTCCGCATTAGGTCGTTCTGCAGGGATTGCGCTAGCCGAAACAGTTTGTTCGCCTGATAATGTTGCTCGACTCGTCATACGTCCGCCATGGAAGATTTGTACGATCGCTTTTGCCCCATTTTCTTTGATTGCCTTTGCCAAGTCACCGAGCCTAGGTATCATTTCATCATGCGCTATGCTAAGTTCACCGGGCCAGCCTTTTCCTATATCTTGCACATTCGCAGCCCCTGTAATAACAGCGCCTAGTCCCTTCGAACGTTCTTGGTAATACGTGATCTCATCTTCCGTAATCACACCATTATAAAAACTTAACTGGGTGGTCATAGGTGCCATCATCAAACGGTTAGGTAATGTCACACCAGAAGGAAAAGTGATTGTTTCGTTAAAATTTGCCATGGTGATTCCTCCATTCAGTTCTCTTCGTTTATTAAAACACATAATTAGTTGCGCATACAACTAACGAGATTAAAAAAATTTATTTTTTTTGTAGTTTTTCAGTGGCTGAATTGATTTCTTTAGATAAACATTCACTTTCTACAGATCCTAGAATCTCTTGATATGCATGATGTAGTTCTTCCCAACTACTATCGATTTCTTTTACAAATTCCCGTCCTTGATCCGTCAGATAAACTAATGACAAGCGTCCATCACTGACTGTTTTGATATAGCCTTTGTATTCCAATTTTTCGACAAAACGAGCAATCGTTGAAGGTGCAGAACAAAGTAATTGGGCGATATCCTTTTGTGGTAACCCATCTTTTTCTTTTAAAATCAATAAAATAAACCCATATGTCGGTGTCAAACCCGTTTTCTTAAATGCTTCATCTGCCATTTTATTCAACAGGCGATCTAATTTTTTCACACTAAAAAACAGACAATCATTTAACGCTTGTTCAATCGGTTTTCCCATGTTTTCTCCCCCTAATATCCGCGTAACATATCATAGTATGATTTTTGTTATTTGTCAAAAAAGGCTGTAGTAACAAGGGAAAACAAGAGCATGTAAAATTACGAGAAAGAATAACTTAACCTGTTTTAGGGGATATAAAAACGCAGAAACAAGATTCAAGCACCTTCAAACAATGAGCTGCACCAAAAATTTGAAATAAGATAAGTAGAGAACAGATACGGCAAAAAATTGTCTTGGTATTTCTTATCATTTTTGAAGTCTTCTTACTTTCTTGATGTTTCATACTGTTATCTTTTCACATGCTCTCCTTGTTGAAGAAAGGTCTTATTCCATTCATAAAAGAATGATTCAAAAAAATTGTCACTAGGTACCGCCAAATAAGAAAAAAACTGCGACTGATTGGTATTGTTTATGCGCTGATTGGTTTATACTTTTTTCAGATAAACTGCTTTGGCACCTAATAATGAGACACCGATATGCAAAGTTTCAGCAACTGCAGGTACGCTTTCACCAAAAGGCAATACGCTGACACGATTGATAATGACCCCTATGATAAATACAAGAACGGTCAGCCAAGTTCCCTTTTTTACCCATTGTTGGTCACTTTGTCTTTGATAGATTTTTACAGTTTGGGCACGTAACACGCCAAAGATGAATCCCAGCAAAACAGACAAAACAATAAGGATAAGTGTATGGTTAGTCTTAATGATTTCTTGCCAGTTGCTTATGATTAAATAAAGTCCAACTAATACAATGATGATTTCACTTTTCATCGTGTCTTTGATTGCTCTTTCTTTAAGTAATCTCTGTAAAAAAAAGAGAATCAATACTAACACAATGAGATAATTTTGTAGATGTTCCACGTTTTATTCTTCTTTCTTTCCTGAAATTCCTGAATGCCGTGTATTGATTATTTGGATTCGTTTATTTAACAATCGGGCTCGTAAAAAGTTCCTGATGATCAAACAAAGCCACACAATGAAATAGATACTCACAAAGGTTAGCGTGTATCTCTCAAAATGAACAGAAACACTTCCATTCAACAGCACCAACAAGAAATAACTAAAGGCATACGTACTAATAAAATGCAGCAGTATAATCTGAAGATAATTAAGCTTCTCAATTCGCTCGATCAGCGATACTACGCCAATAAAAGCCGAGAGAAAGAAGACAAAAAGAATCTCATTTCTTGTGATCTCATGGGTTTGTGAAACTAATTTGAACAGCAAGAAAGCAAAGCTTCCAATACCAATACTTCTCATCATACGTTGTATCAATTTCATCGGGCTCTCCTTTTCATCTTACCAGCTATCAGGTACATTTATTCTACAAGGTTTCCTTCTTGAAGCTAGTTTGATTGTCATTTCTTGCATTTTTCTTGTCACTTGTTGCGAAAAGTCTGATCGATTTTTTCTTTTAATGCTTTGGAAAAATAACGGCTAACGAGTAACTCTTCTGTATTTTGTAATGTGACATAGAGATTTCCATTTAAAAGCGACGAATTGATTTCTTTAACCATATAGATATTTAAAATAGTCGTTTTCGATATTTGGATAAATGGTTCTGGGAGTTCTTTCATTAACTGAGCTAGTGTCAATCTTCGCTCATACACTTCATTTTCCGTATAAAAGAAACATTTGCGATCAAGGTATTCGATATAAAAAATCGAGAATAAATCTAAATAGACATCTCTTTCTTTTTTATAGTCTCTCACTAAAATAGTTTCCACTTTGTATTTCTCTAAAATATCAGCAATCGAAGTTAAAAATGGTACCTTTTCATGAACTTGAAAAAGTACCATCTCCTCTTGTTTTTTTGGAATCAAATCAAACAATACTTTCATCATGGTCCTCACACTTGTCTAAATTTCTTTTATCATACTCTTTTTTGAGGTGTTCGGACAAGTCATTTATTTGCTCGTCTTCAAAACAAAAGCTTCATAAGGACGTAAATTCAGTTTGCCTGTTGGTATCTGTTTTTGTGGATAGTTTGAAATGACTAGTGTCATCGCTTGATCAGCCAATGTGTATGGCTGATTTTTTTCAGACATATTGCAAACGACTAACCATTGTTCATTATTCAACGTCCGATAATAGGCAAATACGTCATCGGGCGTATCTGTTACCAACTGATAATCTCCCCAGACGATGAGTTCATTGTTTTTCCGTAACTCGATCAATTGCTTATACGTATAAAAAATAGAATCTTTCTTTGCTAAGGCTGTTTTCACATTGATCGTTTGGTAGTTTGGATTGACGTGTAGCCAAGGAGTTCCTGTGGTAAATCCAGCATGTTCACTATTATCCCATTGCATCGGTGTACGCGCATTGTCACGCCCTTTTGCATTGATCGAACACAAGATTTCTTCCGGAGTAAATCCTAAAGTTAACCGTTCGTGATACATGTTGATCGTTTCAATATCTTGCGCTTCAGAAATATCCTTGATCGGGTAGTTTGTCATCCCGATTTCTTCTCCTTGATAAATATAAGGTGTCCCTTTCATCATATGAAGCAAAATCGCAAACATTTTGCCACTTTCTTCTCGATAATCTTGATCATTCCCCCAACGTGAGATGATCCTTGGCAAATCATGGTTATTCCAAAATAGACTGTTCCACCCTTCATTCCCTAAAGAAGTTTGCCATTTTGATAATACCTGTTTCAACTCAGGAATACTTAATGGTTTTAAATCCCATTTGTCTTTTCCTGCCTGTTGATCCAAACCGACATGCTCAAATTGAAAGATCATCGATAGTTCATTTCTCTTGGGATCAGAATAAAGCTTGGCAATATCCGTAGTTGCTCCCCAAGTTTCGCCCACTGTCATCAGATCTTTGTTTCCAAAAGTAGCTTGATTCATCTCTTGTAAATAGTCATGAAGCTTGGGACCATTACTTGTTATTTCTTGATCAGGTAACTTCCCAATCGTATCGATCACGTCCATTCGGAAACCACCGATTCCTTTGTCGATCCAAAAGTTCATCATCTGATAGATCTCTTGACGTAAGTGGTGATTTTCCCAGTTTAAATCTGGTTGCTTTTTACTATAAAGATGTAAATAATACTGACTAGTTGTTTCATCAAACTGCCAAGCGGAGCCACTGAATATCGACCGTAATTGATTAGGCTCATTTCCATTGATTGGGTCACGCCAAATGTAATAATCCCGATACGGATTTTCTTTACTTTGACGAGCTTCGATAAACCAAGCATGTTCATCTGATGTGTGGTTGACGACGAGATCCATAATGATTTTTATTTCACGTTTCTTTGCTTCTGCAATCAGTTCCTCCATATCAGCCATCGTGCCAAATTCGGCCATGATTGCTTGATAATCACTGATATCGTAACCATTATCGTCGTTAGGAGATTCATATACGGGAGATAACCATATCGTATCGATCCCTAAATAATGCAGATAATCTAATCGAGCGATCACTCCTTGTAAATCCCCGACTCCATCCCCATTCGTATCTTGAAAACTACGAGGATATACTTGATAGACAACTGATTGATGCCACCATTTTTTCTCCATACTTTCCTCCATTGGTTAAAGATTATATACCTCGCAAAAATTGTAACGCTTTCAAAAACGAGAGTAAATAGCCATTATTCTCCTTATTTCTTTCACCACGCCTAAACCTTGATGCTATCGTCTTTTACTTTCAGTTGTTACCGATAACAATTTTTTCCAAAAAAGAACCCTGGCATTTGTTTTCTCGCTAACAATAGTGAGATCTCCATTTGCCAAGGTTCTTTTACTTGTCACACATCAAAAAAATAATCAACTAAATCAAGTTAACTAACGTTCAGTATCCACATGAAGCCAATAAAGACAAAGAATAACAGATACATGATCGGTGATACTTCTTTTCCGCGTTTTGCTGCGATCATAGTAATTGGATAGAAAATAAATCCTAATGCGATCCCATCAGAAATACTGTAAGTTAACGGCATGCCGATCAAGATCAAGAAAGCAGGAATGGCGATCTCTAACTTGCCCCATTCGATTTGACGTAACGATTGTGCCATCAATACACCGACAATGATCAGTGCTGGTGCTGTTACTTGTGAAGTCACTACTGATAGCAACGGTGAAAAGAATAAACCGAATAGGAATAAGATCCCGGTCGTTACTGCAGTGATCCCAGAACGGCCACCAACAGCGATTCCGGCAGAAGATTCAACGAAAGCCCCAACTGGTGAAGTTCCTAATAAAGAACCTGCAAGCATGGCTGTTGAATCAGAAGCTAAAGCTTTCCCAACACGAGGCATTTTGTTATCTTTCATAAAACCTGCTTGATTAGCTAAACCGACTAACGTTCCTGCTGTATCAAAGAATGTAACTAATAAAAAGGTTAATACGACTACCCACATTTGTAGTGAGTTGATGTCTCCGATATGTTTCAATGCAACTAAGAATGTTGGCTTTAAACTTGGTGCAGCCGAAACTAATTGAGAAGGCATAGGAATAAGTCCAGTCACTAATCCAAGAATCGTGCTAGCTACCATCCCAATAAAAATACCTCCTGGAACACGTCTTATCAATAAGATCGCTGTCACAACTAAGCCAAAAATCGTCAACCATGTTGAACCTACGCTTAGTGAACCTAACCCCACTAATGTAGATTCATTTGAAACGATGACTCCCCCTTCATTCAAGCCAAGGAAAGCAATAAATAAACCAATCCCTCCTGAGATCGCATATTTTAAATCAGCTGGGATCGCATCAATGATCATTTCACGTAATTTGAAAATCGTGATCAAAATAAAAATCAAAGAAGCAACAAACACGCCTGCTAAAGCTGTTTCCCAAGGAATCCCCATTCCCAAACAAACGGAATAAGCAAAAAAGGCATTAATCCCTAATGCTGGCGCAGTACCAATCGGGTAACGTGCTAAGACCCCCATTAAAATACAGCCGATCGCACTTGCTAATGCTGTAGCCGTAAACACCGCACCTTCGTCCATTCCTGATGCGCCTAAAACTGTTGGATTGACAAATAAGATATACGCCATTGAAATAAATGTTGTAAAGCCTGCAAGTATTTCTCTTCTGACGGTGGTACCTAATTTTTCAATCTCGAAGTAGGAAAGTAGTTTTCCCTTCATCTTTCATCCCCCTAAAACCGAACATTTATAAAAAAGTCCCTCGAAATTTTGAATTATTTAAAAACAACGTGTTTAATCATATACTAAATCAGAACATAAGTAAACAAAAAAGTCGGATTTTAAGCAAAATCCGAACTTTAAGTTTTTTTGATCGTTATGTACTGATTTAACAGTTTTTTTAATAGAAAAGGAGGGTTTCGAACAGACTAGCGTGCCAAATCGTTTTACTTTGGCTATTATTTTTTTTGCTGCTCTTTTCCGATGCGTTTTTGTTCTTCAGCAATGAATCCCTTGATGTCACTTTCTGCCGAAAAATATTTACTAATTTCACTAGAATGAGTCAACGAATTCAAGCCGCCATATCCTGTATCTACCATTTTCCCCCAACCTTTTGTTGGCTTTTTCCCTGTCTTCAAGTTTTTCATACGGATTTTTTCACTTTTTTCTTCTCGTCGTCTCTGTGAATATTCTTCCATTTTTGCGATTAGATTCATGACAGTCTCTCCTTTCCTTCAAAAATTTGTTATTCATTTATTTAAATTCCTTGTCCTGTGCATCTCCTTTTCAAACACCAGGACCTCTTCTGATTTCAAACATTACAACTTACCGATCACAAAATAGTTTCCTTCTGGATCAGAAAAGTTGAACGTCTCTACGCCATTGTTCTCCATGATTTCACCAGCATTCTCTATTTTTTGATAGATCTCCTCAAATTGATCCGTAAAGAAAATGATCGAAGGAGTCGTACCTAACACTTCTGGCGAAAATCGTTGGACAAAAACTTTTGGAAAAATCCCTAATTCAAATTCTGGTGAAAGTTGCACGATCGTACTTTGAAATTCTTCTGGTAACTCAATCGTTTCACTAACTGTTGCGCCTAGAGTTTCGACAAAAAATTGACTAAGCACTTCAACATTTTCTGCATAAAGCATGACTCTGGTTTTACCGATCATCTCTGATCCTCCTTTGATGGTGTTGATCCTTTTCATTAAGTATATCATGAAAGCGGATAATCAAAGAATCTTCGGTTTAGAGATCGAAAAATCTGACACGATTTGACAGACTGTGACGATTCTTTGTCAGTTTGTCTTGTTTTGATAAGATTTGATGGCACAATAGCGAAACGAAACCATTCAAAACTACACTCGTTAGAGAAAATAAGATCACATAGAAAAATCCCTCGTTTTTCTATGTGATCTTATTGGTTGAGCTACTTTTCCTTCCTACGTTTCGCTCCTACTTCAAATGTTCATTTCTGGATGTTCCTTCGTTAGCGTAAATGTTTTCCCTTCTACGCCAAATGTTTGTTCCACGCGTTTTTTCAATTCTGTCATTGCTTTTGCGCCACGTGATGCTTGCTCTTTTGTGACTGATTCAATAACCAAAATGGCTTTAGTCGTGTCTTCCGTCAGCATTGTCCGTTGCGCTTCTCGCCAGTTGAAACTGCGACAGATTGCTCCTTCGTTATCGTAATAAATGATTTCTTCTGGTAAAGCTGGTGCATCAGCTTCTGCTCCTAGAGGTAAGAAACTTTCACCACCATGAGCTTTTCCTAGATGAAGATCCCCTTTGATTTTTTCTTGATCTTCTCCTCCACATGGCACACCAAATGTTAGAGAAATACTGTTATAGATATCGACTAATGGGTTGATAGGGAAAAATTCACGTTCTTGGCTAGCTCTTTTTAATAACGCTTCAATCGATGAACGGGCTCCTTTTTTGGTTTTAAAACGTGAAAAAGCTTGACGCCATTGGGCAATGACTTCATTTTGACTGAATGTTTCTTCTGTCAAATATCCTCTTGCTTCTTTCGCTGCATCATTCAATAGTTGATGGAATTGTTCTTCTTTGGCTTTATCTACATGATTATCGATACCTTCGACTACCAAAACTTCAATTGTTGCTTCTGGAAAGACTTCCCAAAAATTTTGTTCTGCGATGATTTTTTCCATGTTTCTGCTCCTTTTATTTCTGTAAATTTTTGACATATAGATAATCTGTCTGAGCATCATCTCCCATATAAAAAATATGTTGGCTATGATGTTGGAATCCATGTTTTCTATAAAAAGCTAAGGCAGGATAGTTATGTTCCCATACCCCTAACCAA
Source organism: Enterococcus sp. C74 (assembly GCF_040887125.1). NCBI lineage: Bacteria > Bacillati > Bacillota > Bacilli > Lactobacillales > Enterococcaceae > Enterococcus > Enterococcus sp. C74. The sequence continues at coordinate 71,497 of NZ_JBFOFA010000009.1, forward strand.
ATCGCCTCTTTTTGTTTTTCTTGCGCTTTTTGCACAGCAAATTCGATCAATCTAGATCCAATCCCTTTAGATTTAAATGGCGATCGGACATAAATACGTTCGATCTCTAAAAATCCTTCTCCCATTGCTTCTGTTTGTGCTTGCCCTATATTTAATTTTAGATAGCCAGCAATCCGGTCATCTAGTACTGCCCAATAAAATTCTGACTGTTCCTCTTGTAGTTCTCGCCTCAATTTATCGAGCGCATAAGCTTCATCCAAATAGGTCGTCATCAATTCTTCACTGTTGTGTTCACCAAAGGTAGCTTGATAGGTCTCGATACTAATTGCCTGTAATTTTTCTACTTCCGTTTCTTTGATCCCTACGATTTCGATTGTTTTCACCGCTCCAGTCCTTTCAATAAATTCTTTTGTTTCCTTTTTTTATATAATGCCAATCTTCACTCACATTTTTCCGAACTTTTTGCAAAAGTGTGTGTAATTGCAAAACTTCTTGCTGGGATAACCCTTTGACAGCTACTTGATTGGAATAATGATGCTCTCGAAGGATAAACGGATAGACTTTTTTTCCACGATCCGTTGGGTAAAGTTTTTTTATCTTTTTATTGTTTTTATCTGGCATGCTTTTTATCAGGTCTTTTGCTATCAATTTTTTCACCGCACGTGCCGTTGTTGTTCGGTCAACGTTGATCATCTCAGCTAACTTTTCTTGAATAATGCCAGGATGTTCACAGATTCGTACTAAATACAGGTATTGTCCTCTTGTCAAATCAACTTCTTGAAACTCAATGTTACTAATCGAGTCCAAGGCACGGGCAATTGCTCCAATCTCTCGAATGATTTCGTCCATTTTAACCCTCCCTTACCTAGCTTTAGTATGATTTTACTCTTTTTTATTGCATTTGCAACAAAAAATCACTAAAAATAAAAAACTACCTTCCCTGATCAATCACAATAAGGCAAGGTAGCTTTTTCTAAAATCAATAGTTGCTCTTTGGTCGTACGTTTCAGCGAGAGTTTTGGTAAATCATTTAAGTGGAAGAATTTCATATTAGAAGTTTCATGGTTTGCCACAAATGTACCTGACAAGATAGCGCAAGAAAAAACAATCTTATAGTACTGAAAGGCTTGAGGGATGTCTGTGCGCAGATTCGTATCAAATATCGCTAATAATTGACCTACTTCTACCTCTAACCCAGTTTCTTCTTTGACTTCTTTACGTATATTTTCTTTAGGAGACAAACCAACTTCTGCAAACCCTCCTGGTAATGACCATTCTTGTGTTTTTGTATCTTCGATCAATAGAATCTTCTCGTCTTGTTTGATCCATGCACGTACGTCAACTTTTGGTGTTGGATATCCTTCATGAGCTTCTATTAGGCTTGTCCATTCTTCCTTTGTTTCCAATCCCACTTCACTCAGCAGCTTCAACGAGATTTCTTGCAGCTCTTCATATCGTTCTTTGTCAAACACGTCTTTCTCATAAAGCAACCCAGCTTGAGCAATCGCTAGTAAGCGGCGATAATCGTTTAGTCTAGTTTCCATTCTACTCACTCCTCTCACATGACTATCTTTTTACTTATTTTAGTATAAGTCAAATTTTTTAGCTAACTTCTACTTTAAATAAACGAAGGCTGATTGAAGTAAAAAAATCAAAAAAACTCATCCTTTATTTGATATTGTGCCTTTTTTCATTATACTAATGGTAAGCGCTATCTAAAATAATCAGGTTTCATTATGAAGATACGGCGAAACGAGTGTCTTCCTCACTTGTCATACTTAACAAAGAAAGGTTGATCCGATGTATTCTTTAATGAAAAAAATCATTACTGAAAAAGATATCAAACGCCAAGTCTCTTTAGTGGAACTATTACTGAATCACTCGCAAATAACTGTGAACGAATTAGCCGAAGCTGTCAATACCACAGAGCGTACGATTTTTTCTGATCTTCAAACAATCAAAACCCAATTACCTAAAGGCTGGCTAATCAATAGTGCCCAATCAGGGATTCAACTAAAAAACGAACAGAATCTCCTGACAAATGAACTGTGGGAAATTTTTCTGACACAGTCGATCAGTGTCCAATTATTGAAAGAATTATTAACGATTAAAGAAGTCGCTACCCCCACCTTTTTAGCACGTAACGGCTTGTCTTATGAAACATTGAATCGTCATGTCAAAAAATTGAATCAACAATTAGTCGTCTACGAATTACAGATCGAACAAAACCGCCACCGTTTGTCGTTTTCAGGTGAAGAAGAAACCATTCGGCTATTTTACCATCGGTTACTTATGCCGTTTACCCATAACAACTATTTCTTCGAGGATTACTCGATCCATGAATCTCACTACTTCCGATTTCTCAAACGTTTACGACAAGCTGAGTTAGCTGTTGACACCGAAGAGGTATTCGGGATTTGTTGGTTTTTTATCAACACGATTCGGATCAAAGCTGGTTGTCGGATCCCGACTTCATTGTTTTCTACCCAGGATCAATTATTTTTACTCTATGCTCCTGAATTAGAAAAACTGTACCGAACTGAAGGGGTCTATCTTAAAGATAAAGAAGCAGCGTTTGCTTTTTCCTGTTTTCTTGACAGTTGGAACTATAACAACTCTTACCCGCCTATGATCTTGGATATTTTACACCGTCACCCTGCAGAAACAAACATTCGTGAATTTGTAAATCGTCTATCAGAAAGCTTAGCTATCAAAGAGTTAGAACAAACAAACTTACCAGAAAATTTGATTTTACTACTCCTGAAATACTATGAATCACCGTTATTGATCGAACAAACAACCAAACAATATCACTATTATTTAAAAGAATATGAACAAGAATACCCAGAGTTATATCCTCATAAATTCGCTTTGTTGCAACAAGTCAAAGAATCAACGAGCATGGTCAAAAAGGTCACCAATGAGACTTATTTCTTTTATTTACTTTCTTTATTGATCCAACAGACACTTTTAGCCGTGCAGCCGTATCAAGCAACGATTTATTTTATTTTTCAAGGGGAACCTTCATGGAAAGCTTTTTTGCAACAAGAATTAAATGCTTATTTAGGAAAACGAGTGATCTTGGAGCCAATTGAATTGAGTCAACTGTCAGATATCACTATCAAGAAAAATGATCTATTAGTTTCAAATATTCCGATCGATACACCGCCAATGCCTGTCATTTATCTTTCAACGATCCCGACAAAAAATGAATTGGATCGTTTAAGTGACTTATCGTTGCGATCGTATTTGTAACTCACACTTAGTTTTTTTATGCTCTGTCTTAACATCGATCAATGATCAAGTAACTAACAAAAGCTTATAAATGTCTATTTGGTAATGGCCAAAGAGTACGTTTATAAGCTTTTATTTCCTGTTTGTGGTGGTACTTTTTACGTGGGTAACTCAGCATTTCGTTTTTTTGCGATCATCTTACTGATCCGCTTTTCGATCTCAACGATTACAAAAAGTAATAGAATATTTAGTAAGATCGGTAGTTGCTCTGTCAGGGAAAGACTTGTTGTCCCAATTAGCTGTTGTGCGATCGGTAAGTAAATCACTCCTGCTTGTAAGAGGATCAACATCCCGAGTGACAAGAACAACGCTTTGTTTTCAAATAAACTTCGATTCAATGAAGGATCAAGTAACTCGCGGCAATTGATCATATACACAGCTTGAGCAGCTACGATATTTTGTAAGAGCATGGTTTGTTGGAGCGCTTGTCCTTCAAAGCTCATTGCTAGTAAATAAGCAGGAATCATGATCAGCAATGACACATAAAAGATTCGAAACACACTGTAGCGGGTGAGAATCCCTTGCTTTGGATCTCTCGGTGAGCGACTCATCGTGTCCTTACCTGCTTTTTCAAATCCTAAAGCATAGGATAACGTGATCGTAGTAACCATGTTCACCCATAAAATTTGGACAGGTGTCAGTGGTAACGGCTGGTTAACGAGTAGTGCCCAAATAATGACCAGTCCTTGGGCTAAAGCTGTTGGTAAGAAAAAATTGATTGTTTTTTGAAGATTGTCGAGAATCCTCCGCCCTTCTTTGACCGCTTTAGCGATCGTATGGAAATTATCATCACCCAGTACCATGTCCGCTGCCTGCTTGCTCACTTCACTCCCTTTGATTCCCATAGCGATTCCTACATCAGCACGCTTCAAAGCTGGCGCATCATTCACACCGTCACCCGTCATTCCAACGATTTCTTCATTTTTTTGAAGAGCATCCACGATCCGTAACTTGTGTTCAGGTGTCGTTCGGGCAAATACATCTACTGATTTCACTTGTTTCGCTAGTTCTTCATCGGATAAGCGATCAATGTCAATTCCTTCTAACACGTTTTTTGTGTGTTTGAGACCGATTTGTTCAGCAATTGCCTGCGCAGTGTCTTTATGGTCTCCTGTGATCATTTTCACCGAGATCCCTGCATTTTGACATTCTTTGACTGCTCGGATTGCACTCTCTTTTGGTGGATCGATAATTCCTGCAATCCCTACAAAGGTCAGTTCATTCAATTGATCATGACCTAATTCTTGATCAGGAGCAAGTGTCTTATAAGCAAAGCCTAAGACTCGTTGTCCTTTTTGGGCGAGTTTCATCGCTTCCTCTTGCCATTTTCCGACTTGTTTCGATGTCAAGTTCGCTTTTGCTAGTAATACTTCTGGTGCCCCTTTGACATAAACAATCGCATGTTCCTGTTTGTCATGCATTGTTGCCATGTATTTATAGCTTGAACTAAATGGGATTTTTCCTTTGACTGGCTCCAAAGGTAGTGATGCTTTTGCCGTGTAACGCAGTAAAGCAAGTTCAGTCGGGTTTCCTGTTAATTCGGCCACGTTTTGATTTGCTTTGGTTTGGATCTCTTGGCAGTTTTTCATGATTGCCAACATGGTTTCTTCTTGATCCGTCACTGTTTCGACAACACTCATTTCGTTTTTTGTCAGGGTTCCTGTTTTATCCGAACAAATCACGGTCATAGAGCCAAGAGTTTCCACAGAAGGCAAACCTTTAATAATCGCTTGCTCTTTAGCCATTTCGTTCACACCTAAAGAAAGGATCATCGTAAGTACTGCTGGTAAACCTTCCGGGATCATCGAAACGATCAAAGCAATAATCGTTGAAAATAAGAAGTTCATTTCCAAGCCATATCTAAATGTCGTGAAAAAGAGTAAGAACAAGCTAAGGAAAAGAATCCCACGAAAGATCTGCTTGTTTAGTTGGTTGATTTTTTTAACGAGTGGTGTAGTTTGTTGTTGGACTGATTGTAGTGCCTGATTGATTTTCCCGATTTCAGTGGTATCTCCCGTTTCGATAACCACACCAATCGCAGTCCCTGTTTGAACTAAGGTACCAGAAAATGCCAGATTCTTCTGATCTCCGGTTGAGACGGTTGTCGTCAATCGTTCGCTAGTCTTTTCAACTGCTTCCGACTCCCCCGTCAATGCTGCTTCTTCTACCATGAAGTCATGGACCTCAATCAAGCGAACGTCTGCAGGTACAACATCGCCTGCTTTCAACGCTAACAAATCACCTGGCACTAATTCTTTAGCTGGAACCAATTCTTTGATCCCTTCTGTGAAAATCACCGCGTTCTGTCCTAAAAGTTTTTCTAAGCCGTTTAACGCTTCCTCAGCCTTTCGCTCTTGCCAATAACCAACAAAACTATTGACGAGAACGACTGCCAGAATAATACTGCCTTCAATCACTTCTCCTGTAAAAAATTTTAACAAAGAAGCAACCAATAAGATAATCATCAATAACTCTGTCAAATGCTTCAAAAACTTTCGTAATGGACTAACTTTCTTTTTTACTTCTATATGATTATAGCCGTTTTCTTTTAAACGACTGATACGCTCATCTTGGTTTAGCCCATCTGGAGTCGTTTTGAGTGTCTTCATCACTTCTTGGGCTGTTTCTTTATACCAGACCATCGCAATCCCTCCTCTTTCGGTTGTGATACTTTTATTATAGGTAGGAGAGACTTGATTTAACGTCAATTATTTCAGAGGGCCCTGAAAAAAATAGGGGAAAAATATCGAATCATTTTGGAGCGGTCTGACGAATCCGTTGATAGATCAAGTTCAAGGCACCAAACCAAACGACGGAAACTACGGGAATCACACGAGTAGTTGGTTCAAAAAACAAACTGATTCCTACCAAACCAAAAAAACATAGAATGAGTCGATCTTTCCATTTTTTCAACTGACTGTTCGTTAATTTTAGATGGGCAAATAAAATAGCTGACCAGACAAATAAGAACGAAATCGTGGTCATGCCTGCAAGTAATTGAAATAAAATCCGACTATCTGATACAAAAAAGTGTAAACAAAGACCTAATAAAAACATGCCTCCAGTAAATAAGATACCGTGCAAGGGCACACCCCGAGAAGATAATGTTAGAAACCATTTTGAAAGATTTTTTTCTTTTGCCGTATTATATAAGATACGACTCGTACTATAAATGGCACTATTCGTGGAAGAAAGTGAAGCAACCAAGATGATCAAGTTGATGACTCCTGCCCCTTTGCTACAATGAATGAACTGTAACATCGTGACCAACGGACTTTCTTTTAAATCTAAAGATTGCCAAGGTACGACTAACAAAATCGCCACGATCGTTCCAATATAGAAAAAGAGGATACGTGCGGGTAAGCATTGGATCGCTTTTTTAAGGTTTTTCTGTGGATCTGCTGTTTCGCCCACCGTTAAACCGATCATTTCAACTCCGGCAAAACTAAATAAAACCATTGGAAAAGCAGCAACTAAGCCGGTTAGTCCAAATGGAAAAATGGTTTGGAGCTGATCAAAATTTTCTCTGACACCAATTTTTGGTGACTTGAAGTACAAAAAGCAAACGCCAATCCCTAAAAGAATAAATAATAAAATCCCAAAAATCTTGATAGTTGAAAACAAGGATTCCAACTCACCAAACCAACGAACCGCAACTACGTTAATGATCACTAAGGCAATAAGTGCGAAGATCCCACTGATTAAGGGAGAGAGTGCTGGTAACCAAAAGCGGATATATAAACCAATCGCTGTCAATTCGGTCAATCCAGCACCCATCCAACATAACCAATACGTCCAGTTGACTAAAAATGCCCATCGTTCGCCTAAATAGTATTGGATGAAATCGCCGATCGATTGAAACTCACTATTGGATAAAAAGAGCTCACCCATCGCATACATCAACCCATAAATAGCGAGGCCGCAAACAAAATAAGTAAGCAAGACAGCAGGTCCCGCCAACTTGATTGCTTTGGCAGAACCTAAGAATAGTCCAGTCCCGATCGCACCTCCTAGCGCAATCATCTGGATATTCCGGTTCGTCAAAGTTTTCTTCATTGTGGTTCTTTCCATCTTACTCACCTTTTCTTTATTCTTGATTCAATTTTTGTTGGACTTCTTGTTCCCATGATGGTTTTCTGATTTTATCAATACATAATGGGGCAATGAATAAGATCAAACTAATCACTGTTACTGCGATAAAGTTGATCAACGTTCCAGCTTGCATCGTCAAACCTACCGAACAGCCAATTGCTGCAAAAAGAACAAGTACAACGATCCATGCACCTAAATCACCCTTACCACCTTTTTTACCGATTCTAAATGGTCGGGCAAGTTCAGGTTTGGCTTTTCTTAATTTCAAAATAGCAATCCCCATAATGACATATACAATACAATAAATCACTGTCGTGGAGTTCACTAACATCAGAAATGCCTGATTGACACCTGGTATCAACAAATAAAACAAAGCAAAGATCGAAATAATTGTTGATTGTGTTAAGATTACTGATTTTGACACATCAAATTGGTTTGTTTTCCAAAAATTAAATTTTGGTGGATATGCTCCTTTTCTCGCACTTGCAGTGACTGTTTTGGCTGGTCCTGAAGCCCATGCAGATAATTGGACAGCTACACCTACAAAGACTAATAGACTGAAAATATTAACGATGATATGTGGTAATCCTAGAATCTGACAATAGATTGAAATGGATTGCGCAATATTATTCAACTCCATTTGGCCTTTAGGTACCACATTTGCTACGACTAACGCATTCAACGTATTCACAAAGAAGAGAAAAATCAATGCAGCAAAGATCCCTTTAGTATAAGTTTTTACAGGATTTTTCAAACGGGTGATGTAGACAGATGACATCTCGATCCCCGTAAAGATAAACATGATTGGTGCAAAGTAAACGAATGATTTCGCTGTTTCGGCATCAGGGATCAATTTAGCCCAAGAAAAATGACCTAATGTTGCATGTGGTTGGATACCGACTTTGATCCATGAAAAAATACCTAAAAGAAGCATAATTGCTAATGGAATATATAGACCTAACCAAACACCGATCTTCCCACCAATTTTAGCCATATCAAATTTCAAATTTAATAATGTAATGATCCAATACACGACTAGAATAACGATCAAAGTAAATTTACTGTTCAACCCTAAAGGAACGTTATCAATCATATTACCCAATAAAGGTGCTAGCGCTGAAGCGACCATCACCATCCCTGGAAACATTTGGACCCATAAAAGCCATGAGACAACAAAGCCCCATTTTCGTCCTAAAGAATTTGAGACCCAAAGTTCTGGTCCACCTTTTTGGGGAAACATCCCAGCAAATTCACCTGAGATCAACGAAATAGGAAAAGCATAAAATAATACCGCTACAAGCATATAGAAAAGCATCGTCCAACCCGTGGCTGCAACATCAGGAATGTTCCGAACACTAGCAACTAAGGCACAAGTCATACCGATGAATGTCAGTGTAGTGATTTGTGAAGTTTTCGAATCTGTCATTGTTATTTTCCTTCTTTCCATCAACACAGAATAAACTATCTAATTTGAACGTTACAGGGGGGAAAAGCTATGAACGAAAAAAATTAATGGCAGTATTTCATTTTGAAAAAGAACTGCTTGCGTTTATCCGATTACTCACTAGTCTTCAACTATCTGAGTTTGACATAATCTTGATATCTTGAATCGGAAAAGCGTTTGAACATCCACTCTTTCTACTCTGAATACAACAATTCAACGTGCATCATCTATCTTCTTTGATCATAGCTTCCTGTAACACCGTTCTTCACTAGACAGTTTATCGGTTAATTTTTATTGTTATAAGATTTCATTGAGTGTTTTTTCCATGGCTTTGGTAATGCCTTGCGTATAGAACTCGAAAATCTTGTCATCATTAAGATATGGTGTCATAATTGCCGCTCTTAGCAATGTCACTTTTTGTTCTTTTTGCCATTCTTCTTTCGAAAGACCTATCCGTTCAATGAAAGGAAGTGGGGAATCTCCATATTCTTCTTTCATAAAGGTCGTATGTGAAGTAATGAAATGTTCACTATAAACATCCCCTTCCATATAAGAAGAACGATTGAACATTTTTTCATTCAATTCATTGATCGTTTTTAAATCCGTGCATCCTTTGACTTTAAATACCCAATTGACCATATTAAAATCTGGATGATTCAAAGGATAAACTTCAATCGTTTTCCCTTTGATGGTAAAGCTCAATTGTTCTAAAAATGCTCGGAAACGTTGAGCTGCTTCAATCGAGGCACCAATCAATTGACCATAACCAGTAATGTTCAATGGCAATACACGATGAGCAGTCCAAACAGCAGCAGCCGTTGCCCCGGCTTTTGATCCTTCTAAAATATAGGCGCCTAACATGTCCGGTGCTTTTACTGATTTTTCAAAAACATAAGGAGCAAAATAGGAAATAATGTTACGCATTTCTTTGTGTTTGATTACGATACCTCCAGCAGCATAAGGAACATAGCCCATTTTATGCGGATCGATCGTGACCGAATCTGCCTCAGAGATTGCTTTGAACCCATCGTAAACACTTTGATCAATGGAAACATCATAATTAAATACATGATGTTCTTCAAAAAAGTCTGGCAGAGATTCATAAGGTACAAACTCGCCTGCTTCATTTAAGAACAATGCACGTGCATACCCGCCATAAGCTGCGTCAACGTGAAGATAGAAATAAATTCCTTCTTTGTATAATTTTTCTCGCAATTCGACGATTTTATCTACACTATCCACTTGGCCTTCTTCCGTAGTCCCAACGACCGCTACCACACCTAGGACTGGAATTTTTTGTGCGGCTAATTCACGGATCGTTTTTTCTAAAATAGCAACATCCATACGATAATCTTCTTGAACTGGGATAGCGATCATTTGATCTAACCCAATCCCGCAAATGTCTAAAGCTTTCATCCATGAATAATGCTTCGTTTGTGGCACTAACCATTTACCAAGTTCTTGGAGGTGTTTCCCACTACGAGATGAAGCTGCTTTGACAGCATCTAATTCTTCATCACTGAAGGTTCCAACCATTTCTAAGATTTCTTCGACAGAAAGATTCAATAGTTCCCAATCTGTTTTATCTTTGACTTTTTCAGGATAAACTTCCTTCACTGCAAGGGGAATAGATTTGATACAACGTGCATACCAAAGACCTTCAAGGTTTGCGATCGAGCCATCTGCTGTAATATGGCCCCAGCCACCGGTCATATTGAATAAATCAGCAAAATCTTGCCCTACTTCTGCCTCCATTTGTGAAGTTGCCATAGAAGATTCCAATGCCACATTATTCGGATTCCAAAGCATAGCAAAGTTATAAGCAAGCAAGGCAGGCATCAATGTCTCAGCGTTCATTTGCCCCCAATAACGCCCAGCAGAATGCCAAGGGATTGATCCTGCACGCATCCGTTGACTGACTTCATCCAAGACTTCCACCATATGCTCACGAGTGGCGATATATCGAGGTGCTTGTTTGTCGGCTTCACTAATGGCTGCAACGTCACCAGGAAGATAATTCTCTCTCCAGCCTAAATGTTCATCGACCATCTTGTTCAATTGCATTTTGTAAAATGCGCCATTTTCTGATTTGTCGCCAATAAAGACGGCTTTGATATCCATATCTTTCATGTCTATTACCTCCATATTGTTCTCGTTGGCCAACGATTTTGTAACTGCAGATGAAACCATCCATCTGTATCACACTACTGACTATAGAACAAAAAATGAGATAATTTTTTTTATAACATTGTAAAATAACCCCTTTTTTTAGAAAAAAATAAAGAAAGTCTGATTTTTCAGAATTTTCTACTCATAATAACGAATATTTTATAAAAACATGAGATAAAAAACTGTTGTTTCTTAAGTGTGTTTAAAAATAAATACGTATATTAAAAAAACAATTATTTTATTTATCCGTTTACTCATCCATTTTTTACTTTTATTGTATTTTTTTCACAAGAATTTTTTCTCTTTATATTTTTATAAAACATCGTTTTATAACAAAAAAGCTTGTCAAAACAAGCTTTTTCATTCATATGAAAAAAAATAAAGGTGTTTTAAACTTTAAATCATGGCATAATGAATGGTACATTGTTCAACCATCTACAAAGCGGAGGAGTTTTAATGTTTGAAGACTATTTGGAAAAAAATATTTTACGCCAGTTATTTCTTTGCGGTCAATTCTATCACAAAAAAGAAATCGATTTAGACGAACTATCCCATTTATTACAAGTCTGCAAAACAACGTTACTCAATGACATCAAAACGATTCGAACTGAACTCAAGGATGAGATCATCTATAGCCACCGAGAAAAAGATACTTGTTCCTTGTATTTTGATCCTACGATCCCTCGTTTTCGCCTGATACAAAAATTAGCACGCCCTTCTTTATTTCTTAAAACTTGTCAGTTATATCTTGAAAATGAACCTAATTATCTCCAACTGACTGAAATCGAGTATATTTCTGTTAGCAAAGCGTATTCATTAAAAAAACAAGTACTTGCTTATTTTGAAGATTGTGACATTCAAATCCAACACCACTCTCCACGATTTACGGAGATCGAACGTCGTTTATTATTATTGAATGTGACTTATCGAACGGGCACCTTGAAGATCCCAACACTTCCAGCAGACTACTTCCTGGCAATAGATGAATTTATCGAATCGGTAACCTTTAATAGTAGGCGTATCTACGATAAAGACAACCGTGAGATCTTACGTATTGGATTGTTGATCAGCTATTTGTCTCAAAAAAGGCATCCCTTATCGATTGAACAAGATTTTATAGCCGAACTTCAAAAACGCCCCATTTATCAATATGTGATGGATGCATGGCATACAACTAAACTAAAACATTATTATCAAGAAAATGAAGTATACTTTGCTTTGATCTTATTTAATCTCAGTGATTATGGCTTCAATTCTTACCAAGCAATCGAAGAAGACTTCTGTCACCTCCATCAAGTTTTCATTGAAGATAGCCAATCAATCAAGCAACTGATTACCCAGTTTGAAAGCTATTTCAATCGAAAATTCATCGGTAACCGAGCATTCGAACGCGCTTTAATTCGTTTGATGCGCACCGCATGGGATAATTATCAACTCTTTGTACCTGAAAAATTTTATCTTCTGTCCCCAGAACAGCAATCCTTATTAGCCGAAATACAGCCTTTATTCAACCAATGGTTAGCCCAATTACCTTATAGACTACGACTTAAAATCAATTGTTTGGAAGCTTTCGTTATTGAATTAAGTGGCATTTTACGCATTAATAAAACAAAACTCCACGTCCGTATCGTTACCAACTCAGACGTAAAATATCTGATTTACCGAGAAGCCTTAGAGTCCGTCACTACTTTCGATATGGAAGTCGATCCCGTTGTTTATCAGCACTTAGACGAAGCAATAAAAAGTGCTGCACAACAAGAAAACACTCGAATTTTATGTGAAAAAACTCTCTATACGCCAGAAGCAGAACAGTTTCCGACAATTGTTCCCGTTTCCGTAGACACAATTGAAAAATCGATTGTCTGGGCAGTTCAAGCAGTTCGATAAGCCGTGCTAGGAAAAACCGGCGTATGCTTCACTGAAAGCCAGCTTCCAGTGAAGAAACCAAGTTGTTAGCACAACTGTTCAATAACGTTCGTTCTATAAACTGGCCGATGTTAGGCAATTAAAAAGCAAAACAAAAAATCTCAAAACCTGGAAAGTCGTTTTGAGATTTTTTCTATATTGCAAATATTTCTATGTTGGCGCACCATTAAAACTAGTTGAGTGATACTTATAACTTATTGTCGTGCATCCGAGCCGATTTCTTTATTTAAAAAGAACGAAATGATCGTTCGGATCACAACCAAAGCAGCTAACTGGAAGACATCTTCCAAGGTTGGTTTGATAATGGACTCAATGATACCAGCTGAGATCAGGACTTCTAAACTCAACAAGATATAGCCACCTAACATTTTTTTGATTGCATTGTTTTGGTTAATCCGCTCTGCTTTGATTCTTCGTTCCGTAAAAGAAAAGTAGAGAAAATCTTTGATAGCTAACCAAGCACCCCAGAGAATGATTAAAATAGCAAAAACGTCTAATACGATGACTAATTGTTCCAAATAAGGGGCAAGTTTCTCGATCAAATTAATTTCCATTATGTGTTCCTACCTTTACTTGCTTTTTATCTTGTGTTTCTAAATTCAAGAAATAGGAAATAACCGTTCGAATAATGATGATCACTGCTAATTTTAAAATATCTGTCCAAGTTGGTTTGATAACTGATTCAATGATATCTGCTACCACTAGCACCTCTAGACTCAGCAAAATATAACTAGCCAATAATTTGCGTACTTCCGCATTTCGGAAATTACGCTGTTCGTAGTCTTTTTTCAGTGGGTGCCAGTCAAAAAGATTTTTTAAGACTAAAAAAATCCCTACCAGCAAAATAATGATTGAAGCAATATTTAAAATTGCGATCAACCAGTCCAAATAAGTTATCAAATTTGTATCAAACATCTCACTGTCCCCTCTCACATTCATTTTAGTTCACGAACAAATGCCTACTGTTTGATGATAGAGAAAAAGCACGAAATTAGCAACTCATCTTTTCTTTGAGAAAATGAATTCGTTTCAATGTTGATAAGACTGAACAATTGTGTCCTGTTCCGTAAACATACCCATTCATTTTTAAAAGGCACGATTCCCCCTTTCAATGATCAAAACTTAGCAGATTCAACAACTGAAGACACTTTCCTATATATAAGTAAAAAAAGAGCCTACTTTTCATGATAAAGTAGGCATCTTCATTCATTCAAAACAACATAACTCTAAAGCTACCTCTTATCATAGTTGATGAGGTCAGCACTCAAAATAACACAACTCTAAAACAGCGATCGAGTAAAGCACAACGCTTCTACATTTTGGAAACATTCAAAACAACATAGCTCTAAAACTCTCTTCGTACCAATAATGACCTTCACTTAGTTTTGGAAGCATTCATAGCTCTAAAACGAGTTTTCTATTTCAGTTTGCAGTCTAGCTGTTTTGGAAGCATTCAAAACAACATAGCTCTAAAACACATAGTCAGAAACGAAATAACTACAGAAAGTTTTGGAAGCATTCAAAACAACATAGCTCTAAAACCACTCTCTTGTAAAATTAATGGCGTCAATGGTTTTGGAAGCATTCAAAACAACATAGCTCTAAAACAAAGCTGATTATTACGACAACATTCTTGCAGTTTTGGAAGCATTCAAAACAACATAGCTCTAAAACCTCGCAGAAAAAATTTTTTCTCACGAAATCTCGTAATCGCGCTACTCGTCCATAGCAAAACTTTCGTCTTGAATGCTCATTCATGCTGTTTTTTGTTATTTTGATTGTTCTTATTTTACCACATTTCTTCACACAAAAAATAGTCTTGATCTAAAACAGTTTGCTTCAATCCTTTTATTTTTCGTGGTTCGATAAAAAGGACAGGCATATGACACAAAGAAATATATTCCTGTAGTTCAGCCATTTCTGTGGTTGTTAAGTACGCTCCAACATTAATAAAAACCAGGCATTTCTTTTTCACTAGATACTTATAAATCTGTAAAATCTCCATTATTTTTTGAAAGATTGATTCTGGTTGCGTCGTAATTCTTATTTTTAATGCTTTGAATAGCTCAACCATACTCATTTCTTCACAGACTAAATCTAATTCATGTTCTAAGAGTTCCTCACTAATCCATTCCTGAACCTTGGTGGTTAATTGATCAATCCTTGATTTTAGTTCGATGTTTTCATTTAATTGTTGCTCTAAGTCAGCATAGATCAGCTTCAATGTAGTTGGAGCTTGGCTATCAAAACTTAAGATATCCGTCACAACCATCAATTCTGATGGTTTGAGTAGCTGTAATTTATCATTGAAAAACTTTAACATGCTATTTTCACCATACTGGTAAACTCCATGAACGACTTTTGAAAAAACTTCCACATCTTCAATTACAAAAATCAGCGCTTTTTCAAAGCTTATCGGTTGTTCTAATAAAGAAAAGTTAAGGTTCATCCTCCACATCCTCTCCTAAAAAAATGACTCGTTCGTCTGAATTAGCTGGACTCAGGTCTTTTTCCCCACACAAATAAACCATTCGTGAAAATTGTTTTTCAGTGACCGTTAGTAAGGTAACTAAGCCCTTTTTAGGATGATGGGCTTTTAATCGACCGAGCATCGCTTGATTAGCAGTACCGTTCAACAACAACTTACTATATACTGAAAATTGATGCATGATAAAGCCTTCACTCAGTAAAAACTTTCTGAACCTTCGATAAACTTTTCGATCATCGCTCGTCTCTGTCGGCAGATCAAACATTAATAACATTCTCATATAACGATAACTCATATTCCGAAATAAGGAACTCCTTTCCCTTCATTATTCAATGTTTTAATCGTTTTATTGGTGTAATCCGTCACGATATTCGTTAAGAACATTTCTTTTTTCCCATATAAATACTTTTGTGAAAACAAATCAAACAGCCTTCTTTTGATAATCGGGAAAGGTTGATCACGATATGTATAAACAATTTGATCAACTAGCGGACGAAATGGTTCCATCAAGTCACTTGCTAGATTAAAATCATTAAATTGGTTCGCATGTTTTAAACCGAATTGTGTCATACAACCATTTTTAACGATTTCTCTTGCAAACAAACTCATTAGCAGCGTATAACCATAATCTAACCCCGCATTGATTTCATTCGACTCCTCCCGCGTGAATTGATTACCAAACAACGTTTGAAAGTAGATTCTTGCCGCATGTCCCTCACGATTTGTCGGATCAAATGTTTCCAATTCTCCTGATAACTTGGAAAGCGCAGATGCCTTTTCAACAAAATCATTTTCTTGTAAAAAACGACATTGGTTATGGATCTTTTGGGCAATGATCGTTGTCCAAACTACGCCCTTCAAGTCCGATTCCCACTGAATTTGTTTAGATAACTGCAAACTACTATCATGTCGCCCATAATAGGAGAATAATTGCGATGACGGCAATCGCTTGTCATCGCAAAATATCACTAAGATTTTTTCATCTGTTAAACGCTTCAACAACATTGTCGTGATCGTGATATCGGTTGTTTCTAAAATAAGGATATCGATCTCAGACAAATGGATTTTTTCCGTTTGTTGCGCATTTTTAAACACCAGATGATTATTTGCATAAGTCAGTTTAGAATGGGTATTGATTACTACTGTTCGCCAGCCCATAAGTCACCCATCCTTATCCTCGTTTCGTATAAACCAGTGACCGACTGGTAAATGATCGTAGCATCCCAAATCTCCGTTAAGCTGGTATAACGTTTTCGAGGGATCGTTACTCCGAAAAATTTAAAGTCTGCTGGAGCACCTATCGCATTGAACTGTAACAACTGCAAAAAGGATTGTGAGATCATCGAAGTCTCTCCATATTTGTTTTCTTCATAGAGTTCTTGAATTCGCTCTATATTTTTATCCGCAAGTGTATACTTTTCTGCAAAAGCGAGAACTTCGGTTAAGATGGCTGAGAAATCAGAAAGATGAGTATTGACGTAATCAAAACTTTCTTGATAGGTGATTTTGTCATAATGTTGCGCATGGTATAACAAGGTTACTAATTGGTCCGATAAGATGAAAGGATTCCCTTTTTGCGACTCCTTGTGACTTGCCAGGAATCTTCTGCGCCCATTATCAAACTCAAACAAGGTATATTTTGGCAATTTGATAAACTCTGTCACCTGAGGAAAGCCTTTTTCTTTTAAAAATGTAGTCGGATCTTTTTCAAAAGCCGCTTGTTCCATGATGGTAATTCCTTCAATTGCCTTGGTTTTCTTTTGTGTCTTCCCTTTGGCATAAACAAACGCAATGGCATAGGCAATGACTGGACTTCCAAAACCACCGTACTTCGTCACATCCCAATTATTTTTCCGTTCGATCAGTTTATCAGGTTTTTCTTTTGAATTGACCGTTTCCTTATAGAAACCACCTTTTTGTTGTTCGACTTTTTTCACTACATTCACTTGATGGGAGCTAAGAACTTTTTTGATCCGTGGGAGATGATGGCTTTTTTCCCAATAAATTTCCCCATTTTCATCGCAAAACGGTTCGTCTGATTCAAGGAACTTTAAAATATTGGAATAAAATTCTTTTTTAGCGGTAGCTTTATTTTCTCTTGCTAAACTATATTTGACATACTTTCCATAGACAAATTCAGGTGCTAATTTAGGGTACCTTTTTAACAAAACATTCGCAATGAAACCATTTAAATACGCATCATGCGCATGATGATGTGGATTGATCTCACGTACTTTATAAAGCCCAAAAGTTTGTCTGAATTGGCTCGTCAATGTTGCTTTTAGCGTAATGATCTGTACCCCATCACAATCTGTTCCTTCCTCTTCCTGATGAAAAGATTGATGTAAAATATTCGCAACATGTTTCGTGATTTGTCTCGTTTCGACTAATTGCCGCTGAATAAAACGGGCTTTATGCTCTGGTGTCAGTTCAATTTTGGTTAAATACGCATATTTTTTTGGACTAATCAATTTGGCTTCTTTCAGTTGATTCCAAAAGATCCTTTGCTCGTTGACTATTTGTTTATTCGGCACATCGTCGCGCTTCTTTTGATTTTGTTTTCTAGCAACTAGCACCTTGTTATCAATAGAATTATCCACAATAAAGCTTCTCGGTATGATATGATCCACTTCGTATTGGTGAAGATTCTCGATTTCTAGCGGTTCTCCCGTATACATATCTCTGCCATTTTGCAAATAGTACAGGTACAACCGTTCTTTTTGGAGCGCTTTGTTATCTGTTGGCTGTTCTTTTAATAACGTGCTTCCAATCTGTTTCAACCCATTTTCTAAAGCTTTAAGACGTGGTTTCGTCCGATGCGTTTTTTGGTTTTCTCTTGCCATTTCGATCACGATATTCTTTGGTTTGTATCCAATGATCGCAATCATTTCTTCCACGATTTTAAGACTTTGCCAAATTCCTTTTTTGATCGCTGGACTTCCTGGTAAGTCTTGTATGACGTCAACTAATGATTTATGTTTAGAAAACACCGTTGCTTTTGCAATTTCTTCTTTAAAAGATAAATGCTCATCATTGATCAGCTGCATCAAATTACGGTTACGGTTAGCCGGAACGTCATCATCGTTGATTAGATAATCAAGGATCGTTTTATTCGTTTTTCGATCTCTGATGCCATGGATCAATTTAGCTGAGAATCTTCCCCAGCCAGTGTAATGTTTTCTTGCAAATTCTTTGAGCAACTTTTCACCGAAGACCTCTTGATACTTACTTAATTGATGTTTAATCATTTGCCGGTCTTCAAAAATGGTGAGTATTTTTACGATATCCTCAAAAATCGGTTCCATTTCGGGCTGTTCCAACCACTCTTGCATGGATTTTTGGTTTGTTTTTGCTAATTTCATAAAATCATGATACGTGCTATACGAAGCATTAAATGCTTTTTCAATACCAAAAATCTGGGCATTTTCAATATGGGAATGCGTATACAAAAAGTTTTGTAATTTTTTGACAGTGATTTTCCCTCGCTCTTTTTGAAACAACTGTTTAAAAATCTGCTGTTTCTCATCACCTGAAAAATACTGTTTCACACCTCGTTCATCTTTATAGCTCACTTTGGTTAGTTCATTGAAAATCATATATTTTTGATAAAGTAAGCTATTTTTAGGAAGTACTTTTTCTGTCGGTAAATACGTATCTTGCTTTGTCATTCTTTGAATAAAACGCATCGCTGATTTTTCGATATCTACGACTTCTGAAAAATTCCACGGATTGATTTTTTCAGCTGTTTTCCGCTCGATCCAAGCAAAAGAACTAGCCTCTTGTTCTTTTGCCAAAGGACCGACATAATAAGGGATTCGAAATTTGAATAACGCAATGATTTTTGGTCCTGCTTCTTCTAGAAATGGATAATGTTGTTTTTGTTGATCAATGATCGCTTTCAATTCTATTAGATGTACTTGATGAGGAATAACCCCATTGGTATAAGTACGTTGTTTCAATAAAAAGGTTTCTTGATCGATTTTTTCTAGAAAAGGCTCACTTCCTACTATCCCACTTAGCTCTTTTTTGACGAATTTATAAAATTCTTCTTGGGTTGTTTTTCCTTTGATATAACCAGCATAACCATTTTTGGTGGTATCTTTGAAAAAAACCGTTGCTTTTTGCGGTACGTTTTCTTTCACGAATTGTTTGAATTTTGCCAAATCAGCTTTATGCCGTTCATACCGTTCGACCATCCCTGAAGACAGTTTTGCTTGCGTATGTTTGACAGTTGAAGAAATAATCTCTGATAATAAGATCGCATCATGGACTTTCTTCGCTTGCAAAAAGATATCTAGGTACTCATCACCGATTTTTTCTAACAAAGACTCCAGATCTTCTTCATAGGTTTCCTTTGAAAATTGGAGTTTTACTTCTGCTTCCAAATCAAATATACGTTTAAAGTTCGCTTGATTCCCAACGATCAATTTTAAACATTGAGCAAAAAAGCTGTTGATTTTTTCTGTAGGATAATATTTGAGGATTTCTTCCACTTTTTTCGTCTTCGATAATTTATCTGTCAAAATAGTTAAAACGGGTTGGTGAACGATCAGTGGTTGATCTGATTGTTTGCCATACTGTTCTAAAAAAACACGAAAGCTTTCTTCAATAGAGGTATTCTCCGTATCCAAGTCTCCTTCAAACAAAAAATGACCACGATATTTCAATAGATGAGCCAATGCCAGATAAACCAATCGGAGATCTTCTTTTTCCGTTGAATCGACTAACTTTTGGCGCAAATGATAGATTGTCGGATATTTTTGATAATATTCTTTTTCTTCCTCTAACGTGGGGAAAATCGATGCTGGTTTGTATTGTTTTTCTTCTGGAACTAAGAAGCTTTCTTCCAAACGTACAAAAAAGCAGTCATCTTGTTTGCAGAGTTCTTCAGCAAAAAGCTCTTGTAATTTGCTGAGTCGATATTTTCTGCGAGCCAATCTTCGGCGATTCGTTCGCTTAGTTCTTCTAAACTCCGCTGTTTGACCTTCATCAAATAATCGTGCGCCCCAAAAATTTTTTTTGATTTTCTTTTTTTCAGTATTTCCGTGAACGCTCATTTTCCTTTTCATTAATTGATAATCATCTGTTAGTACCGCCCAGCCCACAGAATTGGTTCCTATATCTAAACCAATCGTATAGTCCTTTGTCATTCACTATCCATCCCTTCTTTTAACATTTACACAACTTAGCAAGTTGTCTTCTTTACAATTGTCAACCATCATGAATAGTTAGACAAAGTGATTTTCTTTTTCTACTTGTAACTCTTTGGTATTATGCTATAATCAATTTGTTGGTAGCATTCAAATCAACATAGCGAGTTAAAATAAGGCATTGTCCGTTATCAGCTTTTAAAGCAAGCACTGTCTCGGTGCTTTTTTATTTTGCCTTTTTTTGTTATATATAGGATTTTTAACAGTTTTACTATAACATAAAATTTTTATGCGATTTTTATTTTTGAAAGCATTTTATTTAGAATTTTGATTTTAAAATCAAATCTAATGAAACTTTTTTCAAAAAATAATTCTAATTACCTAATGATTCATCAGATATAAAATAACACAAACCTCTTACATATCCTTTCATTGCTATCTGGCAAACCATTCTTTCCAGATTTTCTGCCAATCTTGATTTCCTTCCCAAGCTTTCCATTTTTTCAGCTGACCAACTTTTCGATTCTATTGACTTACTTTTGCTCAAAATTAGACACTCTGTTCAATCTGTCCAAAGTTCGGATATTTGGTTACCCTATCATTTGGCAATTAGAATGAAAGGTTCTATCCTTTTACATAGAAGGACGAGAGAAAAAACAAAGGAGGAACATCTTATGAGTAAAAAATGGATCAAACTAGGTATTGGACTAGGCATATTAACATTGGGTGCTGTTTATCTTGGTAAAAAGACAGGCTTGTTAGAAGATGATCGTCATTTGTATGATGAATTTGAATCGATCTAGTCAAAGAAACGAATCGTCAGACTGTTCACTTGTAAAATACTGGAGGAATCACAATGAGAAAAAGTAAAGCAATAATGATTGGCGCTGGAATCGCCAATATGGCAGCTGCTGTTTATTTGATTCAAGAAGGAAACTGGCGTGGTGATCAGATTACGTTTTATTCTTTAGATGACCATGGCTCCAATGATGGTGCCCCAACGGATACCGTTGTCGATGAATATTGGAATAAAAATCATCCCTTAGAAAACAAAAAGGGCTATATCGCCCGTGGTGGACGTATGCTCAATTATCGAACATACGTAGATTTGATGGATCTCTTAAGCCGAATCCCCTCTGTCACCGAACCAGGAATGACTGCGGCTGAAGATACTAGAGATTTTGATGCAAAACACCGAACATTTGATAAAGCACGTTTGATGGAAGGCGGCAAAGGGATTATTGACGGTGGTAAACTAGGATTTAACAATAAAGATCGTTTGTTATTGACTAAGCTGATCGCCATGCCTGATTCAGAAGAAGAAAAATTAGATAATGTCACAATTGAAGAATACTTCAAAGATGATCCTCACTTCTTTGAGACAAACTTTTGGTTTATGTGGGAAACAACTTTTGCTTTTCGTACTCGTAGTTCTGCCCAAGAACTTCGTCGCTATATGCATCAAATGATTTATGAATTTACACAAATCGAACATTTGGTAGGAGTAAACCGAACTCGCTACAATCAGTATGAAAGTATCATGTTGCCATTGATCAATTATTTAAAAGACCAAGGATGTCAAATCATTTTGAACCGCCGCGTAGTCGATTGGGAATTCAAAGAAACTCCGATGCAAGATGAAATTACAGTGACTGGCTTAAAAATGATCAACACGTTAACCAATGAGGAAGAACACGTCGTGGTTGATGGTGATACGGGTGTGCTTTTCACTAACGGATCAATTACTGATTCGGCTACACTAGGTGACTACGATACACCAGCTGTTGAAAATATGGATTATGGCGCTGCTTCTAGCTTGTGGAAGAAAGCCAGTGAACGTTTCTATAATTTAGGTAACCCTGACAAATTTTTTGCCGATCGTGATGCCAGTGAATGGGTCAGTTTCACTCTAACAACTAAGGACCATTTGCTTTTAAATGAAATTACTCGGATCACGACACAAGTCCCTGGTAATGCATTGAATTCATTTATCTCCACTACACCAATCACGCCACTCGGACAAAAAGATGTCAATATGTCGATCGTCGTTCATCACCAACCACATTTTACTTCACAAAAACCAAACGAAACCGTCATTTGGGGATATTTCTTATACCCTCGACGTCGTGGAGAATTTGTAGATAAGCAATATATCAAGATGACTGGGAAAGAAATGTTAGAAGAATTGATCGGACAACTTTCTAAAGTCGATCCTGGTCCTGAAAATATTCGAACGAAGGAAACCGAGATTTTTGATAGCGTTGTGAATAATATTCCTGTGTATATGCCTTATGCTTCTGCATTATTTAATAATCGAGCAAAAAGCGACCGACCAAAAGTGATTCCTCAACACTCAACGAACTTGACATTTACTGGAGAGTTTGTCGAACAACCTTATCAAATGATCTTTACGGAACAAAGCGCCGTACGCTCTGGCGAGATCGCTGCTTTCCATTTTGCTGGTATTCCAATGTCACGTCTTGTTAAAACTCCAAGATATGACAAAGATATTCCTACATTGATGCGTGCTGCTAAGAAAATGTTTGAATGATCGATGCAACAAGCTATCAACAAGGAACAACCGCAACAAAAAACGACTGTCACTTCCTAGTAACGGGAGTGACAGTCGTTTTTTAGTATTTCATCATTCAACGAATGATTTTTATTTAGCTATTATCTTAGGCTTTTTTTAAGGTACTGCTTCCAGTTTTCTGCCACTTTTTATTTTGCCGTTTCTGCAGAAGCTTACTTCCCCCACCGAATAATACAGCACAAGACAAAAGAATGCCCCCAATAATCGCTGGATACATCAGTAGATCTTGCACGTAATGTGTCATTAATTGTAAAGTCGCTTGTGAATGAAAAGCTATATTATGTAAAACGTCTTGTATATAAAGCAATCCTGCTAAAACGCAAAACATACTTCCAGTCGTTCCCAAAATAAACATACCGTAACGCAGGAAAGAAAAGGGTGTTTTGTTAATTACCCGATATAAATAGACTAGCCAAAAAGCCAATAGACCCAGACAGATGTAAAAAAGAGGTACCACTATTTTTCGAGCAGACACGATGTTTTCGATAAAAATAGTCAAGTATCGATCACCTAATGCACTTTGGAAGTGATACATGTAAATAAAGATCATTGTCTCGATTTTATTTTTCTCCTCTTTATCGATAGTCAGTTGTTTTTTTGTTGCAACTGTAGCCACCGCTTGAGCAATTTTCTCACTCACCTCATTGCTGTCTCTTAGCTCATAATTTGTTTCTTCATATGTATGTTGGATAAATGGTCGAAGGGCTTCTTCGACAAAACTTGGTGAAAGTGCCGTTGCAACGACCTCTGAAAATTCACTTTCTTCTGTGTTTTCTTTCCGAAAATTCTGAGCAGCTTCTGCGAGGACCAATTCTCTATACTTTGTTTTTTCGATTTGACCGAGTAAATACGCCTGATCAAAAAACGTCACTTGAATGATTCCTACGGAAATAATCACAAACAAAGTCACTGAACAAGCAAATGTGACCATCAGTTTTCTGATTTGTTCTCCCTTTTTTTCTTTTATCACAAATAACCTCCCTTTTGATCTATTTTTTAATCTGTTATTTACTTAACCTAAGAAATCAACATAATTTAATTATACTTCTAACTATAAAGCTTCTCAATGTAAACTAAATAATACGCCAGTTATTTTAAAGTGATTTTCCCTTTACTAAAAGCGTTTCACTACTCAAAAGCCAGCTCCTCCTTTAGAATGAAATTAGCTGTTCGTTCAAAAAATGACATGTTATAGGGTTTGAAGAAAGGAGTTTTATTTCATGAAAGCTGTTACCTGGCAAGGAAAACAAAAAATGGAAATCAGAAACGTAGATGATCCAAAAATCGTGGAACCGACAGATGCTATTATTCGAATTACCGCTACTGCGATTTGCGGCTCGGATCTTCACCTCTATCATCATGGGGAGGCTGTCTTAGAAAAAGGATATGTCGTTGGTCATGAACCAATGGGGATTGTTGAAGAAGTAGGTCCTGCAGTAAAAAAACTAAAAAAGGGACAGCGGGTCGTTATTCCTTTTAATATTAGTTGTGGGCATTGTCATTTCTGTACCCATGAGATGGAAAGTCAATGTGATCGCTCAAATCCAGATCAACTTTATGGTGGTTTATTTGGCTTTGGCCGTTTAAATGGGAATCATTGGGGTGGTCAAGCTGAGTATCTTCGGGTACCGTTTGCTGATAGCACTTCGTTTATCGTACCTGACAATGATCTTGCAGACGAAAAAGTCCTTTTCTTATCTGATATCCTTCCAACTGCTTATTGGAGCGTTCAAAATGCTAACGTAAAAAAAGGCGACACTGTAGTGGTCTTAGGTTCAGGACCAGTTGGGTTGTTTGCACAAAAATTTGCCTCTATGGCAGGAGCAGAGCGAGTGATTGCTGTCGATCCGGTCCAACATCGTATTGATAAAGCCGCTCGTTACAATCATGTAGAAACTTATTTGTTAGAAGATACTCAGTCTGCTGGGAAAGAACTTTACGAATTAGCAAAAGGTGGCGCTGATGTCATCATTGATTGTGTAGGGATGGATGGCTTGGAACCAGTGAAAGAAAAAGCTAAGAATCTCGTTAGTTTGCAAAGCGGGACGATTTCACCGATCCAAATGGCTGCGCAAGCTGTCAAAAAATTTGGAACCGTACAAATCACTGGTGTTTATATGACCCCGGCTTCTTCGTACCCACTACAAGAATTTTTCATGAGAGATATCACAGTGAAGCATGGTCAGGCACCGATCGTTCATTTGATGCCTAAAATTTACGAGATGATTGCTGCGGGTCTGTTCGATCCAACCCAAATCATCACACATGCGATGCCTTTAGCTGATGCTGCCCGAGCATACGAGATTTTTGACAAAAAAGAAGATAAAAATATCAAAGTTGTTTTGAAACCTTAGCTTTGTTCACAGATAGGTGAGTGAGAGATGCCAGAAATAAAACGAAAAAGCCATGAAATAGATATTGGGAAAGAAGAAGATATCGAAATTGCTGGACAACGTTTTCGTCTTTATTTCCAGAACCGCTATACATTATTGTCTCTTGCAGTTGATTTATTAACAGGGATTTTTTATATTTTTGGAAGCGTAGCGTTGTTAACAGATATTCCAGACCGTTATAGTACCTATTGTTATCTAGTAGGAGCGATCTTTTTGACTGCACGACCTATTTTGAAAATAGTACGTAATGTCTTCATCTATGACGAGAAAAAAAAACAAAAAAAGAGCGAAAAAAAGAATGAATAAGAAAGCTTCCTAATTTTTCGGTAAAAAGACGGAACGCCTATTTAGGACAGCGAGCTCATTCATGCTTTTCCAACAAATCAACCATTCTAAATTCCAGGACTGATAGAACTTTCTATTGCTCCTGGAATTTTTTTGAAGCTAAAAAATGGGACCGTCCACTAATAATACTCGAATAACCAATATACCAACAAAAATAGCATCAAGAAACAATTTCCGATTTTTCTTGGCATTGCTCACCAGAAACAAAAGATTACTGATCAGATAAAGAACCCTTTTGAGTAATCAACTCCGATCACGTTGTAAAAATCGCTAGTTGATATAAATAAACCGGGATCCCTTCATTATCTTGTACCGTCGTCAGATATTCCCACTCATATCTTTCATAAAAACCTGTATGGTCAGTCGCTACATAGAGCTGCGAAATCCCAAGCGCTCCCATATCCTCTCGAATAAATGATAAAATCTCTTTGGCAATTCCTTGATTACGATACTCTTTTTCAACAAACAACGCACAAACATTCGGAGTCAAATCTGGACGATCATGAAAATCATTCGCGATGACCCCTGCTCCAGCGATAATTTTTTGTTCTGACGTCACGACTATATACCATTGAGGAACAGCGTTAGATGATTGAAGAGAATCTTCCATGCTCTCTTGGTAAAAGGAAAGCGGAAGATGCCATTTTGACGTAAACCATTGCGCTGCCTGTTCCAACCATTCAGGTCTTTCTCTGATCTTAACCAACTCATAACCTTTCATTTCGTCCTTTCACTCCCCTATACATTTGCACTATTATAGCACGCTTGTTATCGAAATGGTTTTTTTAAACTCCAAAAAAACCTCCTTTTATCCTTCTTTTTCACTAAGAAAAAAGAAAGCTATCCTTGAGCCATTTATCCAAAAAAAAACAGTTGTCATGACCTCTGTCAGACAACTGTTTTTTTTGATCGCTCATTAAACGAAACAAGATCTTTTCACTAAAGAATAGCTACTTTTGATTGTATGTGCTGTTTCTTTCCTTTATGTGCTTTTAGCCGTTTAATGCTTCTTTTCTTTTTTCTTGAACTGTCGCTACTTTCACAAATGGTAGGTAAATCAAGACAGATAAGATTAAGTTGATAGCAGCTAAGACACCGCCAGCGATACTTTTTGTTGCTAATACCCCACCGATTACTGGTGGTGTTACCCATGGTGGCATCACCGTTGCAGCTGGAACTAGTCCGGTAGCAGTAGCAAAATAAGCAACAGATACTAAAACCATTGGGGTTAAAATAAACGGAATAAACATAATTGGGTTCAATACGATTGGTAAACCAAACATTGTTGGTTCATTGATATTGAAAACACCTGGTGCGATCGACAAGTTCGTAACAACCATATAAGGTTTATTTCTACGTCCCACTAAATAAATCGCTAGTAACAGACCTAATGTTGCCCCTGTACCACCTAAGTTGACAAAGCTATCAAAGAAAGGTTTGTTTACAATGTATGGTGCGCTATGACCAGCAGCAATCGCATTAACATTCGCTTCGATTGCTGGTGCATTGATTGTTTGCATCAAAGGGTCTACCATATTTGCTCCGTGTAATCCAAAGAACCATAAGAATGGTGTAATGAATGCTAACAACAAAGCTGAAGGATAAGAATTGGCTAGTCCCATGAATGGTTCTTGAACAATTGTATAAAACGCGCCTACGATATCATCTACACCAAATGCAGCAAAGATCGCAGCAATCAAAGCAAAGAATGAGATCGTGATCATTGCAGGTAATAATGAAGCAAAGGCTTTAGCTACAGCTGGTGGCACGCCATCAGGCATTTTGATGATTAATTTTTCATTTCCACTTAAACGAACAAAGATTTCTGTTGAAATAATCCCAACAATAATTGCAATAAATAAACCATTTGAGCTCATGCCCAACGCTCCGCCTAATGCGAAGAATGAACCTAAAGAAATTACTCCAGCAGAAACGCCGTCTTTACGATAACCATTTGCTAAATGATAAGCAAGTAGAAAGGCGATCAAAACTGAAAGAATCGCAAATGTACCATTCCAAGCAGCTGCGCCAAATCCTTTCCAAGCTTCGCCACCAAAAATTTTATTCATTAATTCTTGGAAACCAGGAATAGGCAAGTTATTGATCATTACTGCTAACGCACCTAAAATCATCAAAGGCATACTGACCATAAATGAATCACGAATCGCTACTAAATGACGTTGAGCACCAATTTTTGATGCCACAGGTATAAAATGTTTCTCCATAAATGCAACAAATTTATCCATGTTTCTTTCCTCTTTTCTATTTCACCAGTTTACTTTAAGCATCTAAACGTCGATATAAATCAATGATTTCTTTTGCTAAATCTGTAAATGCAATCGAAGTCATCAGATGGTCTTGGCTGTGAACCGTTAATAAAGTCACTTCCATATGATTACCTTGTGCTTCTTGTGTTAACATTTCTGTTTGAGAGTGATGAGCTTGCACTAAAGATTCTTCCGCATCTTTGATTTTTGCATCAGCTAACTCAAAATCTCCTTTTTTCGCTGCAGCAATCGCTTCCATTGCATCGCTTTTTGCATTTCCGCCAAACATGATCAAACCCATGATTGCTTCAAGATTTTTTTGCTCTTGCATTGTTGGTTTCCTCCATTATTTATTGATTAATGATTCTGCTTGTTCTAATACTTTGGCACCGTTCATCATTCCGTAATCTTGCATATTGATTACATCTAAAGGAATTCCTTTTGGTGCTAATTTTTCAGCAAATTGATTTTGCATAAAACGTACTTGTGGACCTAAAAGTAAAACGTCTACATTTTTTGATTCTAATTGATTGTCTGCATCTGAAGCAGATACTGCAAAGATATCAGCCTCGATTCCTTTTTCTTCTGCCGCTTTTTGCATTTTTGTTACTAATAAACTAGTACTCATTCCAGCTGAGCATACAAGCATGATTGTTTTCTTTTCCATTTTCTACACTTCCCTTTCTTGTATCTTACACTTTTATATAAAGCAATTACCGTGCCAACTTTTAAAGCGCTTTAATCCCTTGTCGTGCTAACGCTTTCAAGAGGACACTGTATAGATGCACACTTCTTTTTTCTTTGCACACTAAAATTAGTGTGCAAACGTTGATCATTTCTCTGATAAATTTGTGTAGCTCATTCATGGTATCAAAAAAAATAAGCCGTAGTTTCGCAAAAATGACTCCTTTGTGCGAATTCCAGCTTATTTTCAACTGCTTGTCCTACTATTCACTTTTTGTCGTTTCTTGGAATTTTTCATTTAATTGGGTTAATAACTCAATTTGTAATTGTTGTAATTCCAGCATTTGTTGCCATTGCTGTGACATCAAATAATCGATTTTTTCATGCAACAAACTAATTTCTAACTCAGCTTTTAGGTTTGTTTGATAATCATGGTCGGCTGCTATCCGATCTCTAGCTGCTTGTCTGTTTTGACTCATCATAATGATCGGTGCTTGGATAGCAGCTAAACAAGAAAGCACTAAGTTCAAAAGAATGAACGGATATCGATCAAATGATAGGCCAAAAAAATGTAACGTATTCAACAAGATCCAACTACCTAAAATCACTACAAAGAGAAAGATAAACGGCCAACTACCACCAAAATTGGCAATTGCATCTGCTGATTTTTGACCAAAAGTCGCTTTTTGATTGATCGTTGTATTTAAATTTTGACTAATGATTTGCTTATTTTTCAACTGCTCTAGCATTTCTTGATTAATTTTTTTTGTTTCATTCTGGTCTTGAATGATTTTTTCTTTTATATACTCAAAATGATAATTCATAAAAGTAATAAAAGGGATTTGGGACTCTATGGTCAGTTTCTTATTTTTTTGTAAAATAAATGAACGAATATCTGTATCAATTGTTTTCAGATGAACGTAATCTTGATGAGCCATGGCAACTCCTCCTTTACGTTATTTTTCTGAGAAAAAGGAAAAAACAGCTTTCATTAGTGTCCTAAGATTTGTTCAATTTTCTGTTCTTCTTCAGGTGAGAAGGAAAGATTATCCATCATCCGAACACTTTCTTCTAATTGACTAAGTCGACTAGCGCCTACAAGCACACTGGTAACTGACTCTTGTCGTAGATTCCATACTAAAGCCATTTGTGCTAACGTCTGTCCACGCAAATCAGCTAAATCCTGTAATTGCTTGATCTTACCCAATGTAGGTGTCACTTGATCTTCTGATAGAAAAGGAATTTCTTTACGATGGGCTCGAGAATCTTCTGGAATCCCATGTAAATAGCGTTTAGTTAATAACCCTTGCGCTAAAGGACTAAAAGTAATAGCTCCCAGACCGGTCTCTTCTAAAACAGGTGCTAAATCTTCTTCTAATAACTCTCTTGAAAACATATTGTAACGCATTTGGTGGATAATAAATGGAGCGTTCATTTCACGTAAGATAGCAGACATTTTCTTCGTGTCTTCCCCGTTGTAGTTAGAGATCCCAATATACAGTGTTTTCCCTTGACGAACTAATTGCATAAGCGCTTCTGCCGTTTCTTCCAAAGGTGTATCTGGATCAGGACGATGATGATAGAAGATATCTACGTAATCTAACCCCATCCGTTTGAGGCTTTGATCACAACTAGCAATGATCGATTTACGGGAACCCCATTCCCCATAAGGCCCTTCCCACATGTGATAACCCGCTTTGGTTGAAATAATCATTTCATCACGATACGTTTGAAAATCTTCTTTAAAGATCCGACCGAAGTTTTTCTCTGCTGCTCCTGCTGGACCACCATAGTTATTGGCTAAATCAAAATGTGTGATCCCCATATCAAAGGCGCCACGTAAAATTTCCCGTTGATTACTTATAGGATCATAATCACCAAAGTTTTGCCATAATCCTAAAGACAGCAAAGGCAATCTCAACCCAGATTTTCCAGTTTTTCGATACGTCATTTTTTCATATCGCTGCTGATTTGCTACATACATATATTCTTCTCCTCCTAAACAAGTATACGCTTTCAAAAAATGCGACTCGTCACTTCTTTTTCCTAGTATGCGTACGTGTATTTCGTTTTTGATAACTATCGTTCTATGTGCATTATACGCTTATCGTTGGCGAATTACTAACAAAAATCCTCTTTAGCCTCAATCATCACCATGGATCATTTGGTAAATATCCCTAGGTAATCGGCGTTGATATCGAATTGTTTTTCGGTAAATTCTGGAAAGTATAAATCACTTGCCCATTGCCAAGCAGCTTTTTCTGTATGTAAAAGTTCGTTTTCTGAAGGATTCTGAGGCCATTGTGCTACCCAGCAGTTCTCTTTTCCTAAGACATCCAAGTCTAAAGTTCCATTCGTAAACCATGAAAGATTGGAATAATGAACCACCTGGGAAAAACCAGCTGCTTGAATGGCCTGACTAAACACTTGCGCATTTTCAGTTGCTCTTGCTAGATTCATTTGAGGATTTTCACTATCGTTCACAACTACAGTAGAATAAGGTAAATTTAATTCTTTTAGATAGGCTAATAAATAGTGGGCTTCTTTTTCGGTGTCTTCTGCATAATTAAACCAAGCATAATGATAGACACTCACTTTCAACCCCGCCTGGATAGCATTCGCAACTTGTTCAGGGGCCAGCGGGTTCCTATAAGAATCCCCTTCTGTTAACTTAACTACTACACCTGTGATCCCATAGTTTTTCATTGTTTCATATGCTTCGACAGATAAATAACCATTATGTGAGGAAACATCAATAAAATCTTTTGGCGGTCTACTATTTTCAGAAGCAGAAATGCCTGACCCCGAATCCAACAAATTTACTCGATTGTTACGTTGTTTTGCCACCACATTGTCTAGTAAATGCTGTTTGCTTTCAGTGATAATTGTTTGGGTGCTTTCTGATTTTTCATAAGTATGGACCACAAAAAATGTTGAAAATATTGAAAATACTGAAAATACAAAAAGAACACTAAAAACCAATAAACGCCTTTTCTTCATCATAGGTACCTTCTTTCTTTTATTTGAGAGAGGTTTCTCAAATAAGTGTACCACTTAATCAACAGCGCTTACTTAAAAGTATTATTAGATTTTAATCGTTATTAAATCATCTAGCAATTTTAAGGGAATGACTGATTTTTACAGAACATCTTCCACTTACACGATTACTTATTCGTCTTCCCCAGACCATTTTTTCTTTGCCCGCTTAAAAAATAAAAATTGTTGATGAGACTTCTTGATCTTCTTATAACGTTTTTGTTGTTTTTTGTAAAATTGTTGATGATAATTTTCAGCAGGCCAAAAGGTTGTTGCTGGCTTAATCTGTGTGACGATTGGTTCCGCAAACTGATGCGAAGCGATCACTTGTTGCTTGGATTTTTCTGCTAGTATTTTTTGTTCTTCATTTTCTACAAAAATGATAGAGCGGTATTGATCCCCACGATCCTGAAACTGTCCAAAGGCATCTGTTGGATCGGTGACTTGCCAAAAAATCGCTAATAGTTCTTCATAGTTTATCATTCGCCGATCAAAAATAATCTCCACTGCTTCCACATGCCCAGTCGTGCCACTGCTAACTTGGTCATAGTTAGGATGTTCGACCTCCCCGCCAGTATATCCGGACAACACGGAAATAATCCCTTGCCGTGTTTCAAACGGTTCGACTAAGCACCAGAAACAGCCCCCGGCAAAGACGGCTTTTTCTTGATAGCGTTCATCGGTGATCTGGTGTTTCGCAAAGTCGTAAGACACTTGTCCCATCGGATCATGGGTGATCTTCAAATAAAAGTCCATGACGTCAGGCGTCAAATTCCCCCGAAGTGCTAGTGGTCGTAAAGAGACTTCAATCATTTCAAGGATTTCTTTTCTTTGTTTTCTTTCCCCTACTTGGTTTTTCGCTTGGATCAACAATGTCCGTTCCCATTCACGGGTATTAGGGTTTAAAATGAGATTGTATAATTCTGCTAGCTCTTGCTCCACCACTTTTCCCCTCACTTCTTGGTCAAATATGTAAATTCGTCCTGAATGTATCACGAAACTAGCGAAATTGCGAATAGACCGCTTAGAGGAGTCGTGGGAGAGATTAGGTTAATCAAAAAAACTGAGACAGCCATTCTTTTGCCTGCTACAGGCAATCAAACGACTCTCTCAGTTTGTTCTATTTGATATGAATGTTTATTGGTAATACACTTCGTCTAAAAATAAACCATGTGCCGGCACGGTTTCTCCTGCCTGTTGTCTTACTTTATTCTCAAAAATATCATCAATCGCCGAAACAGGTAACTTTCCTGTACCGATTTCCAAGAGTGTACCCATCAAGATCCGAACCATCTTATACAAAAAGCCATTGCCCACAAAGGTAAAGTGCAACATGCCGCCTTCTTGTTCGATTGAGAGTTCATGAATTGTACGAACTGTTGATTTTTTTGATTTTTTCAAGGCAGAAAAACCGATAAAATCATGACTTCCCATTAGTTTTTGACAAGCTTCATTCATTTTTTCCAGGTCTAGTTCTTGTGGAAAATAGAAACTATGATTTCGTTCAAAAACAGTTGGAACGGGATTATTCCACACATAATAGCTATATTTTTTCCCTGTCGCATTGTATCGAGCATGAAAGCGTTCAGGCATTTCTTCCACTTTTTTGATCACGATATCTCTTGGTAGATAGCGGTTGAGAAAAGTTAGCATTTCATTACGACTCATTTGAGAAGTCGTTTTAAAGTTTGCCACTTGTCCTCTGGCATGTGTCCCAGAATCCGTGCGCCCCGATCCAATGATCTCAATTTTTTCTCCAGTCATCTGTGAGATGATTGCTTCGATTTTGCCTTGGATCGTTTTATCGTCATCTCCCAGACGTTGCCAGCCTGAGTAACGTTTCCCATCATATTCGATCGTTAATTTGATATTTCTCATGTCTTTCATTAGACTCCCCTACGATATACATTTGCACATCACGATGTGCGGTCAAGGTTTAGTCTGACACATTTATCCTGTGGTTTCAATCAGTTTTACGAATTTCCAGCATTTAGTTAGGGCTACAGTCCGCTATGCCCTAATGTGTAATATACTTAACCACACAATTGGTAAATAATTAAAGAAAAAACTGATCCGTTGACAAAAACCTAACTGATTCAAAACCGGCAATTGATTTAATCCGGGAATACGTGCTACGCCATAAATTCCTGCAAAAACCAAACTGGCAACTAGTAAAATAAAAAACGATTGAGTTAATTGTGCATCGCCCATTTTGCGATACAATAAGAAAACAAATAAAGGGAACAAAATAAATCCACCATACCCAATCCCTGAACCAAGATTGTGGATCCAAGTCGAAAAATTCCAAGAAGTTTCGTTCGTGTCCACACTAAATAACCCGGTAAAAATACAATCTGTAACACCATATAGACCGATGGCAGCTGTCACTAATAGAGCAAGTGGTTTTGAAGTAGTAACAAAAGCTTGATATAACGCTGGCATTGCCAAAACATACAAGCAGCCAGATATGACCGACCAAATCAAAAATGCTTTTCGTACGGGACTACCAACATCCCCAAAAAGACTGATCACAGCAGTCATTTGATTAAGTTTAGGATAAAAAATTCCTAAAACATACGGTGTCAGAAAATCACTTACTACTCCTGACAATAAAAAATAAAATCCATATTTACGTAAAAAATCCATCCTGCATCCTCTTTTCACCAACCAGAAAAAAGAAAGTTTCATGCTCGCTTTCTTTCAAAATTCTAAACATCATCTAGAAAAATTGTACCGAATTATACTAATTTAAACAAGCTTCAAGACATGCGGCACCTTGGATTTACTTGATGAGGGTAATGAGCACTTTCACCTGAACCACAGTAGCTGATTTTATACGATCATTCCATTTTTTTCACGATATTCTTTTGGTGACTTTCCGACGATTTTTTTGAACAACTTTGAAAAATAGGTTGTGTTGTTGTAGCCGATCTCACTAGAAATTTCATTGATATTTTGATTGCTATGCAGCAGCAACCATTTCGCTTGTTCCATTCTGAGATGATTTAAATAAGTTGAAAAACTTTTTTTCGTTTCTTTTTTGAATAATTGCCCCAAATACATCACATTCAAATGCAGGCTTTCTGAAACTTCTTTCAAGGTTAAAGGTTCTCGGTAGTGTTCGTGTAAGATCGTCATCACTCGTTCGACATTCTCGCTATATCGGACTTGTTTTTGCTGTTCCTTGATCAAAGATAGTAAGAGTTGATGCAGTTCTTGGACTGTTTTTGCTTGATTGATCTGTTGAATCCCTTTTAAATATTCATCGTCTTCTAGCCGAATCAATTCCCGGTGGATATCCATAAACAACAAAAAACTAAAATGACGGATATCATCCGGTGTCATCACAGCAGTTTGGAATTGATCAAAAAATTGAGTGATCATTTGTTGGGCACTAGCCAATTGCCCGCTTTTCAACACACGATTAAACGAAGAAAAATCAATTGCCTGTTCTTTTGCTGCTTCTTGTTCGGCAAAAAAGATATGTTGGTCTTTTTCACCGTAGAATTGATGCAGTTGTAAATTATCTTTGGCATGTTGATAACTCTCAGGGATCTTATCAGGATCTGCTGTTTCATCTCCAATACTGATCAACCAGTTTTCTTCCATACTCTTCTCTTGAATGAAGCGGCAAAATGCAGAAACTGACGCTTCTTCCAGCAACAAAGTAAAGCGTTCCATGTCTCCAAAGTTTCGTTGATAATAAAAAAGTTCTTGGTGGTTTTTCAGCCACTGATTCACTGATTTCCCGACGGATCTAGACACTTGAGCGAGTAAAACTCTTCGTTGTTTCCCTCCGATTTTGTCTAAAATCTCTTCTTCACTCACTTCATCTAATTCTTCATTGAGCCACTGACTAAAAAGGACTTCTTGATAGATTTCTTGCTGATTTTTCTGTTCAATTTGATGATCTAATTGCTGCTTCACTTTGGTTAAACTAGCAATCAGTTCGGTTTTATTAACCGGCTTCATCAAGTAATTGATGGCCCCTAATTGCATCCCACTTTTTAAATAATCAAATTCCTGATAACCAGAAAGAATCATAAATTCAAACGCATGATGTTCCTTTTGAGCCGCCTCGATAAATTCTAAACCATTCATTTCGGGCATCGTGACATCTGTTATAACTAAATCAATGGATTGATTTTCTAAAACAGACAATCCTTGCATCGCGTTTTCTGCCGTTGCGACTACCTGAAATCCCAAACTTGCCCAATCAACAATTTTTTGCAACCCTGCCAAGATCATATATTCATCGTCGACTAATAACACTCGGTACATGTTCCTACCCCTTTTCTTTAAATGTAATAGTGACAGACAATCCTCCTTCTTGATTGGTACTTAGCTTCATCTGATAACTATGTCCAAAACTTGCACGCAAACGTTCATTCACATTTTGCAATCCAATCGATTGATACAATTCGACTTTAGGATGCGCCAATCTTGATTCAATCTCTGCCAAGCGTTCCGGTGTGATCCCTTTGCCGTTATCCTTCACAATAATCTGGACTCGTTGCCCTTCACGAAACACTTTCACGCTTAAGGCATTATCAAAACGTGTAAAATCGACCCCATGTTTAAAATAATTTTCGATCAATGGTTGAATCACAAACTTCGGTACTTCGATACTTGCTAATGATGGATCAATGGAAAAATGATAGGCGATCCGGTTGGGGTAACGCATCTGATATAAATAGACATATTTTTCGCAAAAGTCCAGTTCTTCCTTTAAACTGATCGTCTTTTCTTGATTAGTATTGTTTCGCAACAAGGCCGAAAAAGCATACACCACATCTGCCAATTCTTCGCTGCCTTCACTTAACGCATACATCCGAATATACTCTAACGTGTTATAGAGAAAATGAGGGTTGATTTGTGCTTGTAATGCACGCATGTGGGCATCTTGCTGTTTGATTTCCAATTTATAGATATCTTCAACATATTGGTTGATGCTATCCAACATCTCATTGATCCCTATAGAAAGGTCTTTTAATTCATATTCCGTTTGGGTCGTATCGATCCGCGTCTCCAAATTCCCTTTAGCCGTTTCATTCATTGCATCCATCACGAGATCTACTTGTTGCGAATAGCGCTTGAAGGTTTGGTATAAAAAGAATAACAGACTGACATCTAATAGAAATACACCGAAAATCAATGGTGCTAAATCTTGGATAACCGCTCGTCTAACCATCGAACGATCTAAAGTAGCCAATATCCGGTAATCATCGGGTAATTGTTGGTACTGGATGAAATTATTTTTTTCAAGGTTTATCAGTGGCAAAGTGGAATTTTCTTGAAGGCTGGTTGTAATCAATTGTTCTTGGGTTGCTAGTTTATCCTTTGTCATTCCTTGATCATGGAATGTGTATAAACGGTTGGTGGTACCAGAGATCATATACAATGATAAGCCGCTAAAGGTATTCAAACTCTTTAATGCCGCATCCAATTCCGCTTTTTCAAAACCGACGAACATGCTTCCGACTTCGCTTCCACCTTGCGTGATCGACATTTTGATATAAAAAGCATCTGTCAATTTAGGCGTACCACTTTTAATCACCCCACCTTTATTTGCTCTAGAAGATTCCAGATACTCAGGCAATTGACTGAAAACAACATAGACGGAGCTGACTTCCTCATAGCTGACATAAATATCTCTCATTAGATAAGGAAAAGAGACAAAATCGGTCGTTTTTTGTTGTTGATCATAAGCGTACATCAAATATTCATTGATCGGTTTTGTCAGATAAGTAGTCGCATTCTCGATTTTATCAGAGTTCCCCAACAATTGGTCTTTAATGATTTTACTTAGTGTCGTTTTATCGTTCAGTGTACGACTGGTACTTTGTAACGCCTCACTTGTCGTTCGCTTGGCTTGCTCTTGCGTTTGTACCCACGTATGAACACTGATGATAGCAGTCGCCACCGTTGTTAATAAAATCAGTACGAGCGCATATTTTCGGAAAAGACGATTCAAAAGTGTTCCTTGTGAAAATAAAATACGCCATTTATTCATAGCTTTCTAACTGCATATCCAGTTTTTCCCGCCATTGTTTGGTTACCAGCCCATTCCAAACAGTCAATAAGCCAATCACACCAAAGAGAATCAGTCCTTTATAATTCCAAGTTAGCCAAAAAATAATGCCTCCGCCAATCAACAATTTCAAAAAGGTCGAAAAACTGGAAAAGCCTGAAACAAAACTTAACTTAAGTAGGTTAGAAATCGAAATTTCGTATTCACTATCTAAAATCAAGCTATACTGATAAGTGGAGTAAATATAAAGTAAACTAAAAATCAGGATAAAATCAGTAATCAAAAAAAGAATGCCTTGAATTTGAACAGATAAGTATAAATTATAGCCAAGCAAAAATGTCCCCGCTAAAAATAAACCAAACAACACATTCCCACGGACAAATGTTTGTTTAAATGTTTCCCACCCTCGCTTAAACGTAATCTCTTTATATTCAAAACCATAAAGATAAAACAATTCGTTGACTGTTTTATAAGCAGGTCCAATCCCTAATACGATGGCTCCCATCAGTGTATAGATCCAAAAATAAAAAGTTAATTTCATGACCACCCACACTCTGATAAATAATGTTTCTAGTGCTTTACCTAACATGCGATTCCCTCCATAAAAAACATTGTATTCCCTTTCATTATACAAGAGTAGTAAAAAAGTAAAAGAACCAGTTTGATAAAAAGCCTAATGAACTTTTAGCTACTTGGTTGCTTTTCTTTCATTTCTTCGGACACTAATCAAAAAGCAGAACTCTCCAAAAATTCGACATGCAAATTTCGGAAAAAGTTCTGCTTCTTTCTAGAAACTGATTCAGTTTCTTGAATTATTTACTTTCCTTACGAAATGCATCATATTGTTTTTGCATTTCTGTTAATACTTTGTCATAACCTGCTCTGTTCAAAGCATCTTTTAGTTTCGGTAATGTTTCATCAGGATCAACTGTCCCAGTATTTAATCCATCTAGGTATTGATTCATGACATTTGAGATATTACTTAGTTCTGTTTTTACGCTATCTGTATTGAAACTAAAGCCTAAGATTGGAGAAGTTTTTGCTTCTTCGATTGATTTATCTCTTTCAGCAATCATTTCATCTGTGATCGTATCTTGTGTGTATAAGATTTCATTGTTACCGGTATTCCAAGCAGACATGTGCATGTTTGGTTGGTACCCATCTAATAATTTGATCTTGTCATCGCCATCTTTTTTCCATGCTTCGCCTTCGATACCCCAAACTAAACCATTCAATAATTCTGGATCGCTATTTAATAAACCTAAAAATTCAACTGATTTTTCTTTGTTTTTAGAGGTATTTGATACGACAAAGTTGGCCATTTGTGCTTGTCCAGTTGATTTCAATGGAACAGTGATTGCTTTTGAAACCAATTCTTGTTTCGCTGCATTAGTCAAGATCGTATCGCCATAATCGTATGGTCCTTGCGTTTCGCCACGCATTAACCAAGTATTCCCTTCAAGTGGGTAATCTTTATTACTAGTAGCAGCATCGCTAGGAATCAATCCTTGTTTATACCAGCTGTGCATCGTACGTAATAATTCGATAAACGTTTTGTTGTCGTATTGATTGATGATCTTAGTGTCATCGCCGTTCAAATCAACCGCAAATGGTAATGTATTCCCTAATGGATAATCGAAATCTCCTTGGACCTTAAATCCTTGTCCAATCGCAAAAGCAGCTGTATTTGGATCTTTTTTATGGAATTCTTGTAACACTTTTTCCGCATCCTGATAAGATTCGATCCCATCAATCGATAAATTGTATTTGTCTAATAACGGCTTGTTGAAAGTCAACACTTGTTGGGCAAACACATTGCCATTTACTGGAAAGGCATACAATTTCCCGTTAACTAAATTCCCTTTGATATACGCTTCATCTAAAGAATCATACGCTTCTTTCGCATATTTTGGTGCTAATTCTGTCAAATCAGTAAATGCACCCTTTTGCGCATTTGATACATAGTTGTTGGCAAAGGCAATATCGTAGTTTTCACCAGAAGAGATAATGACATTCATTTTCTTCTCGTAATCGCCCCAACCGATGTAGTTGATATTGACTTTGACTCCGATTTTATCTTCGATCCGTTTATTTGCAATGTCCATCAACTGATCGAAATTCTCTGGTTTATCACCGATTTGATACATTTGAAGGGTTGTTGAATCACTTGCTTCAGCTTTTTCTTTTGTCCCCGATCCGCAGGCTGCCAATGTTCCAACCATCATTGCAGAAACGCCAGTAAAGGCTAATTTCTTCCATAACTTCATTTTTCTTCCTCCTAAATTGTTTTATATTTTTATTGCATTACTCTTTTACTCCACCAATCGTTAATCCTTTAACAAAATGTTTCTGGAAGAATGGATAGCTGATCGCAATCGGTAAAGTAGAAATCACGACGATCGCCATTCGAGCTGATTCTCCCGGAACAGAAGCAAGTCCGCCTGTCAATTGACTGCCCGCTCCTGAATTTTGTGTCAAATATTGAATATTGCTTTGGATCTTCATCAATAAATATTGCAAAGGAACCAGTTTATCATCTTGAATATAAAGCAACGCATTAAACCAATCATTCCAATACCCTAAGGCAGCAAACAAACTGATCGTTGCAATCCCTGGAATTGCCAGCGGTAAAACGATTTGCACAAAGATTCGCAGCTCACTAGCCCCATCAATTCTTGCAGATTCAATGATCGAATCTGAGACCGAGCGTTTGAAGAACGTTCGCATCACGATGATATTGAACGGACTGACCGCCATTGGCAAAATCAATGCCCAGATCGTATCTTTTAACTGCAAGAGATTCGTCATTACTAAATAGTTCGCAACCATCCCTGGTGAGAACAACATCGTGATCAAACAAAATACGGTAAAGAAGCGCCGAAATGGGAAGTTTGATCGTGAAATCGCATAAGCATATAAAGAAGTCGCTGT
This sequence comes from Enterococcus sp. C74, assembly GCF_040887125.1. Classification (NCBI taxonomy): domain Bacteria; kingdom Bacillati; phylum Bacillota; class Bacilli; order Lactobacillales; family Enterococcaceae; genus Enterococcus; species Enterococcus sp. C74. Next base: position 112,340 of record NZ_JBFOFA010000009.1, read on the forward strand.
ACTATTGATCAAAGTCCCTAGAACAGTGACAAGGATCGTCACAAATAAAGCTTGGAAAATCTTGTCTTGCATTTGACCGAATAAGTAAGTATACCCAAATGTACTAAATTCTTTTGGCCAAAAACTGTAGCCATATTGTGTCAAAGCGGATTCTTTCGTAAAAGAAATCGCAATCACGAATAGAAACGGTAAGATGCAAGAAAGAGCAAACAATGCGATCAACAAGTTAGAGAAAAAATTGGTTGTTTTGTTAAATGAACGAATCTGTACTCGTTCGACTTTCTTTTTTTTCATTTCTTTCTCCTCCCTAGAACAATGCTGATTCGCTGTCGAAACGACGAGCAATCGTATTTGTGATCATCAATAGAACAAACCCGACAACGGATTGATACAATCCCGCTGCAGCTGTCATTCCAAAGTCACCAGTAGAGGTCAAGCCATTATAAATGTAAGTATCCAATACTTGTGTGACATCATAAAGTGCCCCGGAATTTCTCGGGATATTGTAGAATAAACCAAAGTCTGCTCGGAAAATATTCCCGACAGCTAGAATCGTTAAGATCGTCATCAACGGAATCAATTGTGGAATCGTCACATGTTTGATTTGTTGCCATTTGCTGGCACCATCCACCATCGCTGCTTCATAATAAGTAGGATCGATCCCCATAACAGAAGCAAAATAAATGATACTGTTATAGCCAATCCCTTTCCACGTACCGATAAAGACAAGAATAAACGGCCAATACTTCGGTTCGTTATACCAGTTGATCGCTTCTCCACCATGCCCAGTGATCCACTGATTAAAGATTCCTTTGTCAGGACTCAAGAAGGCATAAACAAAATACCCAATGATGACCCATGATAGAAAGTAAGGAAGTAACGACATTGTTTGGTAAACTTTTACCAGTCGTTTATTCCGTAATTCACTCATAATGATGGCAAAAACAACGGAAATCAATAAATTCAAAAGAATAAAAGTAACATTATATAAAATGGTGTTTTTAGTGATCAAGAAAGCTTGATCAGAAGTAAATAAGAAGCGGAAATTTTCCCAACCAACCCAAGGGCTTTCTCTTAAACTAGCTAAAAACCCGTCAGCAGAAATATGGAAGTTTTTAAATGCTACTACGTTTGCTAATACTGGGATATAAAAGAAAAAAATCATCCATAGCATCCCCGGCACAGCCATCAGTACTAAAGCTTTGTAGCGCCATAGATTAGCAAAAAAATGATTTAACCCCTTTCTTTTTTTCATCGTAAAACTCCTTTCGTGTCATTCACAAGCCAATTATAGCGCTTACAACAAAAGGAATAAATAAACAAATTATAGATAAAATGATACAAAATATAGATAACAAAATTAGGCAGAGGTTCAATTTTAGCGATCAATCTTTTCAAAAAATCGTTGGCTAATGGCAGTAATTTCTAAATAAACACGAATGAAATGAGCATAAAAAAAGGGTGTTAGGTATAGATAAAGAAGTCGAACATGCAGAAAAATCAGCCGCTCATTAGAATGAAAATCACTGATATTCTAGTAGGTATTTAAGTTGCTACTGTACAAGATATATTCGTTTTGAGATAGACAATACTCACGATTAGTTGAACAGGAGTTTTGAACAGACGATCAATCCTATACTGCTTCTATTCACTCTTTTGTTAACAGCAACTATATTGCTTTATATAAACTAAAGTGATGTGTCTGTAATATAATAAGAAAGGACAAAAACTTAAACGTTTTGTCCCTTGACATAGTTTTAATCTACTAATAGTAATCTTTTGCAGAATAAATAAATATCGTCTCATTTTCAACTCTATATATCAATCTATGTTCATCGGTAATTCTTCTTGACCATTTTCCAGATAGATCATGCTTTAATGGTTCGGGCTTTCCTAATCCAGCAAAGGGAGAACGATCGAGATCTTTTATTAACTTGTTAATTTTTTTATGTTGCTTTTATTTCCTTGTTCATGCCAATAAAGATAATCATCCCAAGCATCACCAGACCAAGCCTTAATCATTAGATCCAACCTCGATTAAGTCATGTGTCTTAAATGCACCTTTAGAAAATTGCTCATCACCTCGACGAATTTTTTCCATAACGTAATTATTAGAAAGTGTTCTCAACCTTTCTTGCATAGAATCATAATCTCTTTTCGATAATACAACAATAGTATCTTCTACATCTTTACTTGTTACAATAAGCGTTTCGGCATCTTCATTCACTTGTTTCATATAACTACGTAAGTTTCGACGGAAATTTGAATAAGCTACTGCTTTCATTCCCTTCACTTCTTTTTTATTTCTACAAAAATATTGTACAACTAATTAAATAATTAAAGTAAAGACAAACTGCTATTTCTTGACTTCAAAGCTAGTATTAACCTGATCTCTCTATAAATAACGATTCTATACTTTTTGATGTTGGTGAAATTCGCCAACATCTTTTTTAGGATTCAAAAAATAGAAAAGACACCTTGAACTCCTTTAGAATGAATTGGGCGAACCAATTCATCGAAGGATTCAAGATGTCTTTTACTTAGCTTATCAAAGATACCCTAACTATCATTTTATCATTTGACAATGAGCCTAAAAACAGGCTAGCTGGCTTTTGTTTCTTCATCGTATTTCGTTTGATTACAATTCCTTTCCCTCTAACTGCTTGACTTCTTCAGCTGTCATTTGCCGATACTCGCCGAGTGCCAAGTCTTCTGGGAGCAGGAAATTCCCCATTCGGATTCTTTTAAGATAAGTGACTTCTTTTCCTACGGCTTTGACCATCCGTTTGACTTGATGGAATTTTCCTTCATGCAGGATCAAGCGAATCACCGATGTTTCATCTTCCGAATTGACTGAAACAATGGTTAATTGAGCAGGTCTGGTTTCTTCGCCACCGTCAATGGTCAATCCTTGACTAAATGCCTGTACATCGGCTTCGGTCATGATACCGTTGACTTCAGCGAAGTACTCTTTTTCGACATGTTTCTTTGGGGAAAGTAAACGGTGAGCCAAGCCGCCATCATTTGTCACAACCAATAAGCCTTCTGTATCTTTATCTAAACGCCCGACTGGAAAAAGGTCTTCCCGATAAGAAGTATCATCGAATAGATCAAGCACTGTTTGATCGTAGTTGTCTTGAGTGGCTGAAATTACTCCAGCTGGTTTATTGAGGATATAATAAAAATCTTTTTGGTAAATGAACTGTTCGCCTTCATAAGTCACTTGATCCTTCCATTCATCTACTTGGAATTTGTCACTTTTAATGGTTTGATCGTTCACTTTGATGTGCCCTTTTTTGATCAGTGCCTTGACTTCTTTGCGACTGCCTAATCCGACATCCGCTAAAAATTTGTCTAATCGCATGCTTTTCCTCCATTTGATTGAAAAAAGAAGTTAAGGGATAATAGGGAACATTATTCCTAACTTCTTTTTTCAAATTTTATTTACTACTTGATTCTTAATCGATGGCGTAATCGAACCATACTTGGTCCTAAAAGACGTTCAGCTAATCGAATTTTTAACGCTAAGTATGCGTACACCGTACCGCCAACACCAGCTACAAATAAAATCAAGAACAATGACTGAATTTTACTATCTTGATTGAGGAATAAACCGAAAACAGATTTCGTGACCCCAGCTGCTACCAGCATGATCAGTGTCAAAATAAAAATCAATAGTGTTCTCCGCCAAACAAAACTTGGTTTGAAACGTGCCACTTGACGCATCTTTTTTAAAATCAACGTGCAAGAAACAGCAAAACCGATCATCGTCGCAAATAATGGACCATAGACTTCAAACAGACGGATCGCTGGATATTGCAAGATCACCTTCACGACAAAACCGATTGCAAGATAACGGATCGCTGCGGCATTTTCAAACATCCCTTGAAGCATATTGGAAACTAACATATATAGACCAAGGAACAGCCCCACAAAACTGGCTTGGATCAACACGTGACTTCCTAGTTTATCAGGTGCATAAAACAACGTATTTAAAGGATAGGCTAGCAGGATCACGCCAAAGGTAGCAGGAAACATAAAGAACGAAAACAATTGTAAATTGCCACTTGTCAGTTTCGCTAAACCACGATGATCTTTGATCGTCACCGCTTCGGTGATCAACGGCAACCCAGTAGAAGCGATGGAAGTAGCAAGTGCAATCACGACCATCGTCAATTTATCTGGGTTTGCACTGAAAATTGAAAAGAGATCCAATAACTGATCTTTGGAATATTCAGTCGTTGCTGACATGATTTTAATAAAGGTAAACTGATCTACTAATTTAAAGATCGTCACTCCTGACCCAACAATAATAAACGGAATCGCTTCTTTGATCGTATCTAGTAACAATTCTTTTGTCGCTACGTTGACTTGGTTATGACTATACTGGACACGTGCTGCTGAATACGCCTGTTGTTTTTTCAAAAAATACAACAAAACCAAAATACTTGCTAACATTCCGATAAATGCAGCAAAAGTCGACTGAGTAACTGCTGTGACATAATCGCCTTTCATGACTTTCATAATAATAAAGGTCGCAAGCAACATGTAAAAGATCCGTGCGACTTGTTCCACGATTTGGGAAAGTGCATACGGCATCATTTCTTGGTTTCCTTGGAAATACCCACGTATGACACTCATACAAGGAAAAACAAGTACCGCGATACTGAGTGATCGCATCGTTGGAATCAATTCTGCTCCGCCACCAGAAGCATGTGCGAGCCAAGGCGAAGCCACATACATAAATAATGAAAATAAGAGTCCTAGTACACCCATCATCTGTAATGCTCGAATAAATAAACGCCGAGAGGTCCCATATTCATTTAATGAATTGTAGCGAGCGGTTTGCTTTGCGATCGCCGCCGGAATCCCAGCTGTTGAAATCAGTAGGAACAAAGCATAAATATTGTAGCCCATATTGAATAATCCATTGGCAGCTTTCGCATTCTCTCCCATCCATGCGTACCATGGGATAATGTAGATCGCACCGAGTAACCGGGAAATGATATTACTAGCTGTCATCCAAGCAGAGCCACGAGCCATTTTTTCTTGAGGTGTTAAATTTTCCATTGCTGGTTTTCGTTGATTAGTCATCGATCAGATTCCAACTTTCTTCAAAACATTACTAACAGTTTAATAGCAAAATGGGAAACTGGCAATCTTTTTTGTGTGATTTTTCTGTAAATTCACTATTCTTTAGATAACTCTTTGTTTTGTTTTATTTTTATATTTTCATTAGAATTAGATAACAAACTGTTCCTGTGTTTCTGTTCATTGATAGCCTTTTCCGTTAAGTGATTGAGTGGTTGTTTTATACTCGAATGTTCTCCAGACTTCAACATGCCTTGTTTTTTACTAATTATATCTCTATATTTATAAATAAAGCTTTGTGAGGAATGCTTGTATTCACTCCATAGTTGCGGATCTTTTTCCCAAGGTGCTTCACATTGTTTTCCATTAGAAAAAAATGTGATTTTCCCCTCTAAAGCGTAGCGATGACGATAAATATATCTCAGTTCTCTATTTGTAATACTTCGGTTATACAAATCTTTTTTATGAATAACATTCCGCATATTTATTCCGTCTATAACAAAAAATAATTGAGTATTGGCATTTTTTATAGCAGCATCGATCCCTATTTTACATCCTCTTTTGGCATGTAAAATAGGGGAAATAACTTCTCCATCTTTTTCGAACAAACATTTTTCTTTTAACTTCAATATATGTACATCTTTATAAATATTTTCTAATTTATTTTTCTCTTTTTCTTGCAAAGATTGAAGATAATGTTTCCCTATAGGATCCATTTTAATATTTATGGGAATATAGGAATATAAATTCTTGGTAAAATTCTGCCACCTCTCTTTAGTGGTCAATTTTTCAGCTTCCTGTAAAATAGCTTCTTTTATTTTATTGTTATAAGTATCAATGTAGTTTTCTCGGGTTAACTTTTCATCTGAATACGAGAGAATAAACTTATCTCTTTCTGATTTCAACCCCAAAACTAGAATTTGCTTCTCTTCTATTTCAACCATTCTATTTCCCTTTCATTTTCATATTTTTCTTAATCAATCTATCATTTCTTATTGGAATCAGGTATTTCCTTATCCTCCTCTCTATAGTAATCAAAGACATCTTGAAAACAGAAGGTCCTTGTACTTAAAGGTTAAAACATTTCTATACTAATATCAAAAAAATTGAGTAAATCTTTTCTTCCTCTCATCTTTTTACAAAAAACTAGCCCTGTAATCAGTGAGGTCATCGTCTTACGCTAGCTTTTTCCTTTTTGCAATCAACTTTATTCTCCTTCTTCCCTTCCCGTAAGCCTTTTGAAATATGCTATAATGGATCAGAACCCAATGAATAATAAAGTGAGGGATGATTCAATGAGCTTCTCTTTAGAAGATATCCGTAAATTATTGATCAAAGAAAATTTATTAAAAGAATTTGTTTCTGTTCAAGGTTGGCATTTAGATGCTCCTGAGCAATTTGTATTCAAAAAGTTAAGTTATGACTCACGCCAAGTAGATCATGAGACGCTGTTTTTTTGTAAAGGTCTGAATTTCAAAGAAGAGTATTTAACAAGTGCGATCTCGAATGGTTTGAGCTACTACGTTGCTGAACAGCCTTACGAAAATACAGCAACTGGTATCATCGTGACTGATATTCGCAAAGCGATGGCGATCCTTTCCATGGCTTTTTATCATTATCCCCAAAACCAATTGCAAGTGATCGGCTACACTGGAACTAAGGGAAAAACGACAGCAGCTTATTTTACCAAAGCCATTTTAGATCATGCGACAAACAACAAAACAGCGTTGCTTTCAACAATGAACACGACTTTAGATGGACAAACTTTTTTTAAATCCCATTTAACAACGCCTGAATCATTAGACTTGTATCGCATGATGGCGGAAGCGGTAAAAAATGGCATGACACATTTAGTGATGGAAGTATCCTCACAAGCTTACAAAACGCAACGGGTATATGGTTTAACGCTAGATGTAGGAATCTTCCTGAACATCTCTCCTGATCATATCAGCCCCATTGAACATCCAACTTTTGATGATTATTTCTATTGCAAACGTCAATTGATTTTAAATTCTAAAACTGTGATTTTAGATCATGAAAGTGATCATTTCGATCTTTTACAGGAAACGGCTGAGTTAGCAAACGTCCCTTACATCACTTATGGACGTTCTGCCGAATCTGATTATGAAGTAAACAGTTTAACTTCAGGGAACCATGCCTTTCACTTGATCAAACACAACGGAAAACTTGATATCGAAGCAGACTATGAGATCCAATTAGCCGGTGATTTCAACCAAGAAAATGCAGCAAGTGCTATCATTGCGGCTGCGTTGACTGGCGCCTCCATCGAGGATGCCCAAAAAGGACTCAAAGCAGCACGTGTGCCTGGACGGATGGATCAGTTGATCCAAAAAAATGGTAGTCATGTTTATGTCGATTATGCACATAATTATCTCAGTTTAAAAACATTATTAGAATTTGCCAAAAAAGAACATCCGAAGGGTCGGGTCATCGTTGTCCTAGGTAGCCCCGGAAACAAAGCAGTTTCTCGCCGTCAGGATTTCGGAAAAGTATTATCAGAAACGGCTGACGTCGTCTTTTTAACAGCGGATGATCCAGCGTTTGAAGATCCGCAAAAAATCGCTGAAGAAATCAATGCAGCTATCACTAATGCTGAGCTTGAGGTTCATTATGAAATGGATCGTCCAGAAGCGATCAGACAAGCATTAGCGATCAGCAATCCTGAAGATTCCGTTGTAGTCGCTGGAAAAGGAGTCGATCCTTATCAAAAAATCAATGGGATAGATGTTCCTTATAAAGGCGATTATGAAGTCGTCAAAGAACTGATTGAAGACTGAGTATTTCAATGAATACCACTTGTTTACAATAAAAATACGAGATGCGAAACGTATTGAAGCGACCTCCAAAAATTAGATTTTTTGGAGGTCGCTTCATATTTATCGTAGTTTTCTATCTTTGTTTTTAATGAGTTAATTGAAGCAAATCACATGGCTTTATTCCGCAGCTAATTCGGCTGCTTTTTCTCTTTCTTCAGTCAACAGTTTATTGTCATAGTATTTGATGAATGGTAACCAAATGAAGAACGCTAAAATTGCACATAATACTGCTAAAACAGCCGCCTTCCAGTCTCCCCCACTACCGACAAATGCGCCCACACCAACTGGCGAAGGCCAAGGCATTTGCGCCAGCATTGGCTTAACGATCTCGAAGCGAATGGCAAAATAAGCTAGTGAAGCCGATGCCATCGGTGCTAGGAAAAATGGAACAGCCAGATACGGATTATAAACAATTGGCATCCCAAAAATAATTGGCTCATTGATATTAAAGATACCTGGAACTAGAGAAGCTTTCCCTAGTACTTTTAATTGATCGGATTTAGCCAAAAAGGCAATGAAGAAGATCAATCCTAATGTGGCCCCTGATCCTCCTACTGTTACATAGGAATTATTAAATTCGCCAGCAAGCGGGAAATTCGCTCCCTGTGCATTTGCTGCCATGTTCGCTAATACGATTGGTGTCAAGAAAGAAGTAATGATATTGGCGCCGTGGATACCCACGATCCATAGTGCATGGATCAAGAAATAGATCACCATGATCCCTAACCATGTGTTCGTTAATTGCGTAACAAATCCGAATGGGATCGCAATCATTTTGAAGATATCTGTTCCTAATACAACCAACAGACCATTAACAAGCATCACGACGAAGCCAATCACAAATGTAGGGATCAAAGCTGTAAAGGAACGAGAAACACCTGGAGGTACTACATCAGGCATCTTGATGACCCAATTCCGTTTGACACAGATGCAATATAATTCAACAGCTATATATGACATGATGATTGCTGTAAAGATACCGGAAGTGCCTAGCCGCTCGACAAATGAGCCCATCCGAATCCCGTTCACGACAGTTTCCGTATCTGAGATACTAGCAATCAAGCTTACTTTCCCATCGGATAACACTAATTCCGGAATACACATGAAGAAAGCAAATACCGCAAGCAGCGAACCAGTTAAAGGATTGACATTCAACCCTTGTTCATCTCGTTCGATTGAAGTCAGTTCATAAGCAAAAACAATAGCAAAATAAATGGATAAAATCCCCATGGTCATCGTGTTGATGATCATGTACAAATCACTGACTTTAAAAAATGTAGCGTTGAAAAACCCTTCAAGAAATGGAAATGGTAAAGGTAAGATATTCAAAACCAAAAACATCGACCCGACAATCGTAAATGGAATCGAAGCCATCCCTGCTGCCATTACCGCCCGAACGATTTTCATTTGTGCAATTTTTCCCATCGGTCCCATCAAATACTTTTCCAAAAATTTAAACATTAGTTACTCCCCTTCCCTAATTGTGAACTCTTTTCATATTGTTTAACACGTTGATATTGACGGTCTTGATTACGTTCAATTTTTTCTAAGCGGAACCAGCAAAAGCCACAAACAAAGATACCGCTTACAAATGATGCGAGTAAAAATAGCTTGGCGCTATGATCATTAGCCATAAATGGAAAAAATGAGCGATACCATGGGGTAAGTAGTAAGCCACTGATTCCTACGTTCATCATTCCTTGAATCTTAAAATAATTGCTCGTCCAAGGTGTTCGGTTCGTGTGCGTACGATAAAGTATGACTTGTTCACCGATAGCAGGAACGATCAAACCCAGCAAGCTAAGCGGCAGCAGCCAGGCACTGCTTCTTGCGATTAATAGTAGTACTAGCCAATTAAGATTGATGAAAAAGAAAAAGGCTGTCAAATAACGAATCACAAGATAACGATTGAAGTACATGATTTTCAAACTAAATTGTTTCTTTTCTAAAGCTAATTGTTGCTTCTTAGTTTCATCCACCTTAATCTCCTCTTTCAAGCTTTTTGTTGATACAAATAACTCATTTCATTTGCAACTTCTAAAAGGGTCATTGTTGTCATTAAATGATCTTGGGCATGGACCATAATGATCTCCATCTCGATTTTTTGCCCACTTGCATATTCTTTTAGCAAGTTTGTCTGGGCTTTATGCGCTTCTAAAATAGCTTCATTTGCTTTATCTAATTGTTGACTCGCTTCCGCTTTTTCTCCTTGCCGTAGAAGTTTGAAGGCTTCATGAATCAATGTTCGGGCATTTCCACTATGCAAAATAATATCAAAAGCGATGACTTGTAATTCTTCACTCGTCATATTTCCAGTCACACGTATTCCTCCTTATTCAATCACCTCGTCAAAATGATTGCTAAAATTTTCAAACGTTGGTTCAATTAAAATTTGTTGTTGCAAATCTGTGCGATCAATTAATTGCACAATTGCTTTTGTCACTATAGTAATTTCTTCGTTTTCAATAAAAGATGGTGACACGAGAAAAACAAATTTGATCTGTTGGTAATCATCCCAAAACATCCCCTCAGGAATCACTGCGACTGCAATTTTTGTCGTGACCCCTACTGGAATAGCTGGATGTGGGACTGCAACGGTTTCACTGAAGACAATCTGTCCCATTTTCTCTCGCTTGCTGATTTGTGCCATCATTTCAAGGGTATAATCTTTTACTTCGTCTTTTTCTAAAAGCGAGAGTAGGTCTAAAATCACCGTCTCTTTAGTTGGTCTTTCAGAATAGACTTTGTACCATCTTTCAGAAAGCTGGCCATGATAATCCTGTCTTTTTTTCGGAGAATCTGTGCAAATAGTTTTTATTCTTTTTGACGGACAAGGTTGTAAGTCCGCAATCGTCTGTCGAATTTTTTGGCTATCTAGTGGATTCAAAAAGACACTCACATGTAATACGGGGATCTTAAAAATCATCGTTGATAAATCGATTGATGAAATAATCATATCTACGCCCATCAAAGTCATTTCATTGATCTCGTAATAACCTTTGACATTGGTCACTAAGAGCATTTCGCCAAACTCAGCAAGCACACGATTCTTCAACAATTGCGCACTTCCATAACCAGTTGCACAAATGATCAATACACGTATTTTTTTCGCTGTTCTGACTTTTTCTAAAGCTGCCATGATGTGTAAGGTAAGATACGCCCATTCATCTTCATTGATCGTGAATTGTCGTAACATAGGCATTTGACTAAATATTCTTTTCGTCTGTTCAAAGGCGACCATATTTTCTTTTTTTATATCCTCAGTCAACGGATTCTCTAAAGTAATCCCTTGCCGTAGACGAACCACCATTGGCGTCAAATGATTAAGCAGACCATTTTTTAATTGTTGATCCTCAATCAGTGAATCGCCAAAAAAGTCGGCAAGCTGCTCAATCACTCTTGCTAATTCCTCGTAAAGCAGCTCATCATTTATTTTTTCGATGGGATTAGACTTAGCAACCAAATGCAATGTCAGATAATGAATTTCCGCTTCTGGAAAAGGTACTTTTGTCACACGATTCATTCGTTGAACGATCTTTTTTGCTACTTGATATTCACGGCGATCCACTAACTCTTCACTAAAATCTAAAGCTTCAATGGGGAATCCTTCGTTGATTCGCTTGATCGTTAAGGCTAGGTGTAATGCTAGATTTTGCATGATAAAATCAGAAACTTTTAAATTTGCTTCTCGGATTTCATCTAAAATAATGATTAAAACCTCTTCAAAATTGAATTCATTGAAAAAGTGACTGTTCACTAAATAATCTTTTAAAGAGTTCGCTGCTTGATCACCAAAAAATGTGTCCATAATAAAATGGCGCTTGTTTTGCTCTGATCCTTCGATCCACATTCCTTGTCGTGGTTTAGAACAAATTTTTAACGCATAGGGCTCGATTTTTGCCTTTATCTCATTTAGATCATTGGATAAACTAGAACGGCTGATAAAGAGTTCCGACTCTAATTCATCCATAAAAATGGCTTCATCTTCTAGCAATAACTTATTTAACAGATATTTTTGACGATCTTCAGTTTCAAAAAATTCCATTTCAGACATGCCTTGATCAGCTGCGATATTTTGATGTTTTAAAAAAAATGCAAATGCCAAAGGCTTTAAGATCGCCAACTGATATCCTTGTCCTTGTTTGGCAATGATTTTTGCTCCGTTTTTTTCAATTTTCTCTTTGACATCAACCATGTATTTACGGATTGTTCGATCAGATAAAGACAATTCAGAAGCAAGCTCATGACTAGTGATATATTTTTTTTGATAGTTGATCAATAGCCCTAACAATGCTTTTTCGATCTGTTTCATCTTTATCCACTCCTAGTTAGATATTTTCTTCAATCAAATCCGCTAATTTCTGAATACCTGTGGGAATCGGAACATACGCTTGAAAGGGAATACTAACCACAGGTTTATCAACCGTTTTTCCTAGTTTAACAAACTTATCTAAAAACATCGTGGTTTGAGGACTAATGAGAAATAAATCAAAGTCGCTTGACTTGATCATTTTATCGCCTTCTGTCGCAGATACCGCATCGACTTCGATTTCTTCCCCCTTTTGTTTGAATAGATCCGTGGTCTTAGAAGCCATCATAGAAGATGACATCCCTGCTGCACAAATAATCAATGCTTTTTTCATTTTATTTGCTCCTTCCTTTTCGTTCTATTTAAAGTATAGATTGTAAACGTTTTCTTTACAAAAGAAATACTTCCGTATCGATTAGGAAGAAAAAAACATACAAAAAAAGAAACTGAGCTAAAACTTGCCTCAGTTTCTTTTTTAGTTGGTTAAAAATTTCTTTCTGTTTGTTTTCGGAACTATCCGATGCTTTCACGATCTCTTTTGAATAGGTCTATATCTCATGGTGTTTTAAAATGCAACTGCATCAAGTAACTAGGTCTGATTGGCGCATCTAAGGTTTCCGACAAGATGTTGTCACCTGCTGTTCCAAAGAAAGAGAACTCATAAGCATTCTGTTCACTTGTTAAAGTGACAAGTTCAACGGTTTCTGATAGATTTTGACCATTTGCTACTAAAACTACCTCTTGTTCATGATCCGTATTTTGCAAACCTAATGTCAGTTCAGTTAATCGTTCGGTTTCTTCAAGACTAGTCATGGCATCCACATAAACGGATACCGGACGGTTGGAATTATTTTTGATCTCATAATTTGGTGAAGCGATACCAGCTAGAATATCCTCCTGTACAAAACTCATACGTGCAGGAATGGTGACATCGATGTATTGTGCGTTAGATGTAATCGTCAATATTACGTCTAGTTCTGTTTTATTGCCAAATTCATCAATCAATTTCAGCGTAAATCGATGATCGTCTGCAGGCAACTCAGAAAATTCTAAGCCATTCTCGAAAGTTAACTCAAATCGGATATTTTCTGGTAAGGACCAATTGTCAGTTGGATCGCCATCTAACAACTCTCGTAAATCCGGCATTTCACTTCCTTGCTCATAGACAAGTGAATCTCTTAGCTTTCCTTCTGGAGGTGTTGTATCCTCGATCAATAGATTTATAGGTGAAAAGTGTTGTTGGTTTCCTGCTTCGTCTGTTAGAACAGAGGCTACAACATACGCAGTAGATGAAGGCACTTTCCCAGCAATTTCAAACTTTCCTCCTTGAAGATCCTCCAGCCCAATCGTAATCTTTTCTGGTAAACTCCAATTATCTTGTAAAGCCCCTTCTTTAATCACACTCATTAACTCTTCTCGGCTAAGACTGCCTGTACGTCTTGCTTCAAATGAAACACTCCGTTCAAACTCTGCTGTCGGTGCCTTCGTATCTACTACTGTATATTTAGTAGTAAGTTCTTGCGTGTGATTCGTTGTTTTGTTTTTGACAGCAACTGTTACTTCTCCAGTTGCTCCAGGTGCCCATTCTTTCGGTCCATTAGTCAGACGATACTCATAATCATCGGTATCTTTTGGTCGTTTATCAAACCATGATTCTAGAATTGCCCGAGATAATTCTTGGCTTCGTTGGGCTTCAACAACCACTTCAGACTTTATTTCAAACCGTTCACCGATGTACAACTTACCCTTAAGTTCTCTAGCATTTCCTCTTTCATCCGTCAAGGTTAACGTAAACTCGTGCGCCCCTTCAGGTAATTCTGAAAACTGCTTGCCGTCCTTGAAGCTTAATGCAAGTTTGATATTTTCTGGTAGCGACCAGTTGTCGGTGGGTTCGCCATCTAATAACTCTCGTAAATCTGGCTCTTTACTGCCTTTTTCAAAAAACAGTGACTCCTTAAGCTTGCCCTCTGGTGCTTGCGTGTCAACGACTGAAATATTTTTCAGATATCGACTCGTATTTCCTGCTTCATCTGTTAAGGTAATAAAAATATTACTGTACATACTTGGTGCCTTTCCAACAAGTTCAAACGGTTCATTTGCGGATCCGATGTTAGTCAATCCGATCGTAATCTTTTCTGGTAAACTCCAATTATCTTGCAGATCACTCTCAATCAACAGTTCTCGTAGTTCTGCTTGCGTGAGCGCACCTGTACGCCTTGCTTCAAACACGATCTCTTTTTTAAGTGTTGCGGTGGGTGCTTTAGTGTCTACGACGGAGTATTTCGTTTCATATTTTTTTGTTTCATTTGTTGCTTTATTTGTGACAGCGACTGTTGCTTGTCCGTTAGTCTCTGGTGCCCATTCTGCCGGTCCGGAAGACAGATGATAGTCATAACTGTCAGGATTGTTTGGTAATTGTTCAAACCAGCTTTTGAGAATTTCAGTTGATAGCTCTTTGGCTCTTTGTGCTTGGACAACCACTTCCGATTTGATTTTAAACGCATCACCGACGTGTAACGTACCTTTGAGCTCTTTAGGATTTCCAGCCTCATCCGTCAAGGTTAGCGTAAATTTATGCTCTCCCCTAGGTAATTCCGAGACTTGCTTTCCACCATCAACAGCCAACGAAAGACTGATTTTTTCTGGTAAGGACCAATTGTCGGTTGGATCACCCTCTAGTAAATCTCTTAAATCTTTCAGCTCCATTCCTTGTTCAATCACGATTTTGTCTTTTAGTTTCCCATCAGGAGGCGTAGTATCAACCACTTGGATACGATAACCACTTCCCGTAGCAGCATTCCCTGCTTGGTCGGTCACACGTACCTTGACAATTTCAACACCTGGTTGAATCCCAGCAATCTCCCAAGGAACGTTGGAACCGTTATAATCAAATAACTCAATCTGGAGATCCTCCGGTTTACTCCAGTTATCTTCTAGTTTTTCAAATATACTCCTTAGTTCTTCATCAGTGAGACTCCCTTTTCGTCTAGCCTCCAATGGTGCATCCCTGATTACTGTGTATTTTGGTGCAGTAGTATCTACAACAGTATAGTTAGTCGTAAATTCTTGCGTGTTATTCGTTGTTTTATTTTTGACAATAACTGTAGCTTTTCCAGTTGCTCCAGGTGCCCATTCTGCCGGTCCGGAAGACAGACTATAGTCATAATTCCCTGAATTCTCCGATATCGTAGAAAACCACGATTTTAGGATGCTCGTAGACAGTTCTTTTCCTCTTTGTGCTTCAACGGTCACTTCATTTTTGATCTCAAATTCAGGTTGCTCTTTCTTCACTGTAATCGTTCCCAGCAAAGCATTGACATACGAAACATCTTCGATCGGGATCGAGTCTAAAACAGAGTATTGGGAGGCTACAGCCGTCGTCCCTAGTTTCACGTCTCCGTTAAGTACTAATCGATCTTCTTTTGCACTGGTCGATGCCAACCTAGTGATCGTGACGGTAAAAGATGCGGCATAAGAAGAAATACTAGGCTTCGTAACCGTCACTTGGTACCCATTGACACTTTGATCAGATGGAATCGTTAACGTATACGTTCCGCGGTAAGATGAATGATTCCCATAATACATCGTATCGTATGGATAATCATCCGTTGTGGTTAGATTACTTGCTATCCAAGAAATCCAACCATGATCTTTATCTTGAGTGACCTTCTCATAGGTAGGCACATTCACAGTAAAGGAAGTCTTCGAACCAACGGCAGCTCCCAACATAATAGTGCGATTAATCTGTGTAGCTAACGTTTTCTCAATATAACTTTTTTTCCCATTTGCTATCAGATCAGGTCGATATTTATCTAGGTTTGGTAAATTATTCTTCCTTAACTCAGCACTTTGTCGAAGGACTGGTGGTACAGGATCTTCCCATGGAGTCACAGGTTCCGTTACTTCAGTTGGCTGTTCAGTTGGTGTTTCAGTTGGTACTTCTTCCACTTCTTGTTCTTCAACGATCGGTACTTCCTCAACTACAGGTGCTTCTTCTACGATTTCCTCTGTATTTTCTTCTACTGGCTCCTCTACCTCGATTGACTCTTCTGTTGAGTCGTTTGCAGCTGTTTCAGGTGAAACAGGTTCTTGCATCACTGGTTGTTCCCCTTGATTTTGTAAATCCTGTACAAACTCCGTATCTAGTTCTGGTGGTGCTTCCTCAGCAAAAACGGTTAATGGATAAAGACAATTTTGGAACAACAACAAAGAGGTTGTTATCGTTCGCAAATGCTTGCTTTTCAAATTTTCTGTCCTCCTCTCTTACTAATACACTCACTCTTTTTCCTTGCTCAAATTCTCTAAAAGGAAAGATTAAATAAACAAAATTTTTATTATTTCTTATGAACATTCCTAGTGTGAACGTTCCTAATATTTGTAAAAGGTTACTTTTTTGCTCATGAGATGATAGTTTATTTGACTATTAACATAACAAAAATCACTATGTAAAGAAAAATTTTTCATTTTAATCTTACGTATACTCACCTCCAAAAACATATGAAACACCTACACTAAAATTATCTACGATTATCCGCTTAGAACAAAACCTTTTTTTACCGATAGAATGGTAATTTTTAACAGATTTGCGGTTGTTTCATCGGCCTGTCATTTTTCTAAAATAAAAAAAACAAAATAGCGTAATACTATAGCTTGGTATTAAAAAAAAAGAAAACATGCCAACTAAATAAAAATAACAATGTTTTAAAAAAATGTGTCATTTGTTTACGTTCAAAAGGTATCACGATGCAAATATTGTGAGACATAAGCAATTTTAATAAAACACTTTTTGTTTTTTTCACTTTTGTAACTAACAAAAAATAACTGTTCATCTTGGATAGTCATTCACAAAAAAAAACATCAGCAAACTTCCACTCGGTGAATGGTTCTAACTCTTCAATTGATATTTTCTTTGTTTTAGTTTCTCTTCACTTTATTTTTCTATAAAAGAGTTTGAGATGAAGCGACCCAAGACAAATAAATAGTATTTAAGCATCTGCTCGGAGCTATCCGCCTCTTTCACGATCTTATCCACGGTGTTTCAAGCTCTAACGGAAAATAAGCCGAAGAAAGAGGTTGAGCCAACACATGGCTCAACCTCTTTTCCGGCTTATTTCTCAGAGCTAGACACTTTTGTCATAATCTCTTTTTTGTTTATTCAGTTATAAACTTGCTGAACTGATTGCGACTTATAAAACATCTTAAAATACTGAAACAGCCAAAATTGTTTTTAATGATCTGTTCTTCATTCTGAAAGTGGCTCTGGGTTTCATCGAAAGCTCCTTCAACAATCTCTTATAATTCACTTGTTCCTGCTTTTTAATTAGCCACGATATTTACTAATTTATTTGGTACAACGATCACTTTACGAACAGTTTTGCCAGCAATGTTTTCTTTGATCGTTTCATTGTTCATCGCTATTTTTTCAAGTTCATCTTTTGGTAAGTCACGTGAAACATTAGCTTTTCCTCGGACCTTACCATTGATTTGGAAGACAACTTCGATTTCATCTTCGACTAAAGCTGACTCATCATAAGTTGGCCAAGCTGCGTAAGAAATACCTTCCTCATTTCCTAAGATTGCCCATAGTTCTTCACCCATGTGTGGTGCGATCGGTGCCAACAATTGAACAAATCCTTCGATATATTCATAAGGTAGTGCATCCACTTTATACGCTTCATTGACAAACACCATTAATTGAGAGATGGCTGTATTGAAGTGAAGATTTTCGTAATCTTCCGTAACTTTTTTGACGGTTTGATGATACACTTTATCTAATTTCCCATCATTTAAAGTGGTGATTCGATCACGCATCTTATTGTTTTCATCCACGATCAAACGCCAAACACGATCTAAGAATTTGCGGCTTCCTTCTAGTCCATTTTCACTCCAAGCAATCGATGCGTCTAATGGTCCCATAAACATTTCATATAAACGTAATGTATCTGCGCCATATTTGGCCACGACATCATCTGGATTAACGACATTGCCACGTGATTTAGACATTTTTTCGTTGTTTTCTCCCAAGATCATTCCTTGGTTGTATAATTTTTGGAATGGTTCCTTCGTAGGTACAACACCGATATCATATAAGAATTTGTGCCAGAAACGAGCGTACAGCAAGTGAAGAACGGCATGTTCTGCTCCCCCAATGTAGATATCTACTGGCAACCAGCGTTCTAATTTCTCATAGTTCGCTAATTCTGTTTTATTATGTGGATCGATATAACGTAAATAATACCAAGAACTTCCTGCCCATTGTGGCATTGTATTGGTTTCACGGCGACCTTTTTTGCCAGTCACAGGATCGACAACATTCACCCATTCTTCGATGTTGGCAAGTGGCGATTCTCCTGTTCCACTTGGTTTGATATTAGTCGTTTTAGGCAAACGTAATGGCAGCTCTTCTTCTGGTAAAGCTGTGACTGTACCATCTTCCCAATGAATGATCGGAATTGGTTCCCCCCAGTAACGTTGACGTGAGAATAACCAGTCACGTAAACGATAGCTGACTTCTTTTTTCCCACAACTATTTTCTTCTAACCATTCATTCATTTTAGCAATGGCTTCTGCTTTATTCATGCCATTCAAAAATTCAGAGTTGATATGAGGACCATCTTCCGTATAAGCAGCCTCTTCAATATTTCCTCCTTCGATCACGGGAAGAATTTCTAAATCAAAGGTTTTTGCAAATTCATAATCACGTTCATCGTGAGCAGGTACAGCCATGATTGCTCCAGTACCATAAGAAGCTAACACATAGTCAGCGATCCAGATCGGGATCTCTTTTCCATTAACTGGATTGATTGCATAAGCTCCAGTAAAGACACCCGTTTTTTCTTTCGCTAGATCTGTACGTTTCAAATCTGATTTTTTAGCTGTCTCTTCGATGTATGCTTCAACTGCTGCTTTTTGTTCTGGCGTCGTGATTTCTTGCACCAAGTCTAATTCAGGAGCTAAAACAGAGTACGTTGCGCCAAACAGTGTATCTGGTCGTGTGGTAAAAATCGTGTACGTTTTATCTGTTCCAGCAACTTTAAATTCAACATTTGCTCCTACTGAACGACCGATCCAGTTGCGTTGCATTTCTTTGATGCTATCTGGCCAATCTACTAAATCAAGATCATCAAGTAAACGATCTGCGTATGCAGTGATCTTTAGCATCCACTGACGCATTGGTTTGCGGACGACATCGTAGCCGCCACGTTCACTTTTTCCATCGATCACTTCTTCATTAGAGATCACCGTACCAAGTTCAGGTACCCAGTTAACTGCTACTTCTGCTTCATATGCCAAACCTTTTTCGTATAATTTTGTAAAGATCCATTGTGTCCATTTGTAATATTCTGGATCAGTTGTGTTGACTTCACGATTCCAGTCATAACTAAACCCTAAAGAATTGATTTGACGACGAAATGTTTCAATGTTTTTTTGTGTAAATTCAGCTGGATCATTTCCTGTATCTAATGCGTACTGTTCGGCTGGTAGTCCGAACGCATCCCATCCCATCGGATGCAAGACATTGAATCCTTGACTGCGTTTAAAACGAGATAAGATATCTGTTGCTGTATAGCCTTCCGGATGTCCAACATGCAATCCTTGACCTGATGGGTATGGAAACATATCCAACGCATAGAACTTTGGTTTTTCAGGATCATCATGGGTATTGAAGGTATTGTTTTTTGCCCAGTATTTTTGCCATTTCTTTTCGATTTCTTTATGGTTATAACTCATTTTCTATCCCCCTGATCTATTTGTACTTCCACATTAATCTGTCGAAGTTTAGTGAAGTCTAGCCTCACCTTTTTGTTTTTTTCATCTGAAGAAAACAAAAAAGTCCTATAAAAAGATTGCTCTTTTTATAGGACGTAATCTACGTGGTACCACCTAATTTTGCCTTTTCACAAAGGCCTCAAACGTTGTAACGGTCGTCACCGCTCCTACTTACTCTGTTTGTGATTTCAGTAGGCGCAACTCAAAGGCGAGTTCAAAAGCGTCCGTACACATTTCCACCAACCATGTGCTCTCTAAAACTTTCGACTTTTTACTACTTCCTTTTCAGGCGTTGATTTTTATTTACTCAAAAGTGTAGATTCATAGTAACAAATAAATGCTACAAGTTCAAATATTATTTCACACATTTACTGATTTCCTGCCATGTGTCATTACTTATTTTTTGACGATCAACTGTTGTCCCGGATAAATAAAGTTATTCTTGATATTATTCCATTCGATCAATTGATTCATGGTGATTCCATGACTATCGGCAACGCCCCATACTGATTCGCCTGCTTTGACGGTATAGGTTTTTTCATCTGATTTCGCTGGCGTTGATTGTGCAGTGCCTTTTTTAACGATGACTTCTTGTCCTGGATAAATAAAATTGTTTTTGATGTTGTTCCATTCAATCAACTGATCCATCGTAATATGGTGTTTATTGGCAACGCCCCACACCGATTCGCCTGCTTTGACAGTATACTTCGTATCACCCGTTGAAGAAGCCGTTGGAGTTGTAGAAGCTGGCGTTGAAGCTGTTGGTTTGGTTGTTGCTGTTGCGCTTGCTTTACTGCTTCCACCTTTGACGATCAATTTCTGTCCTGGATAAATGAAGTTATTCTTAATATTGTTCCATTCAATCAACTGGTTCATGGAAATTCCATTTTTATTGGCAACACCCCATACTGATTCGCCTGCCTTGACAGTATAAGTCGCTTGCCCTGTCGCAGTTGAGCTGGTATTGCTTGATGCGGTGTTCTTGTTATTAGCTGTCGAAGCGGACGCATTACTTGAAGATGAGCCACCTTTGACAATCAATTTTTGCCCTGGGTAAATAAAATTATTTTTAATATTGTTCCATTGAATCAGTTGGTTCATGGAAATTCCAAATTTATTCGAAACACTCCAAACCGATTCGCCTGATTTGACAGTATAAGTACTTCCAGAAGTAGTACTTCCTGTATTTGCCGTATTACTAGATGTATTACCTGTCGATGTATTAGAAGTAGAACCGCTTGCTGAAGAACTACCTTTTGAAACAACCAACTGTTGACCTGGATAAACAAAGTTATTCTTGATGTTATTCCATTCGATCAGTTGGTTCATCGAAATCCCATGATCATTCGCAATTTTCCAAACAGAATCGCCTGATTTAACCGTATATTTTGCACCAGTTGCTTGCCCCGTACTGCCAGACGTATTCGTGTTGCCAGAAGTATTTCCAGAAGAAGCATTATTACCAGTGTTAGTGGTTGAAGAACCTGCAGATTGGCCACCTTTGATCGTTAATTTTTGTCCTGGATAGATAAAATTATTTTTGATATTATTCCATTCGATTAACTGCGCCATCGTGATTCCAAATGAATGAGAGATTCCCCAAACGGAGTCTCCTGATTTGACGGTATAAGTCGTACCAGTCGTAGTTGCAGAACCGCCTGAGTTCCCACTAGTACTTCCAGAATTGGATGTATTTCCCGTATTCCCGCCATTTCCAATCGTTGCACCGCCTCCAGCGTTGCCGCTAGCTGGTGTATCGTATTTGGTCAATCCATAGGTTGTAATAATATTGTTTAGTTTTCCAGCGTACCCTGGATCAGTTGCATAACGACCTGTCAAACAAGCAGTAGCATCAGTATAAGATTTAGTATTGCTTTTCCAAGTACCTGCATAATAATAGCCATTACCAAAAGAGGTATTTCTTAAAACATAGGCATTGTCATTAAATGACTCTGCAAAAGAAGGGTACTGACGGAAAGGTTCTTTTTTAGATACCCATTTATTGTTAAGATATTCGAGTGTATCCATATAAACAGTTTGACCTTGATAACTTCCTTTAATCCCAAATAGATTATAGTAAGGTGCTTGTGACAAGGCACTACTTCCCCAACCACTTTCGACGACTGCTTGAGCAATCATGACTGAGGCATATAAATCGTTGGCTTGAGCAATTGGTTGTGCATACGTAGCAATCTCAGCAATAAACGCTGCTGTATTGATTCTGGCACCGAATTGTGTGGGGGTTTGATCAGCATCTACTTGTACAGGCTGAATCAATGGCGCTGCCACAGAACAGCCGACCATCGCCGTACCGACAAGTGCAGCACTACGTTTTACTTTACGAAAACGTTTGGTTTCATTTAAACGTCTACGTTCTTTTCTTGCAATGTTTTCCATCTTCTATCCTCCAACTTCTATCTACAATTTCTATACTATTATAATAATTATAACTTCTCTTAATCTTTATTAAAAGTTATTTAAGTGTGTGACTGCTTATTGTAATCAGACTGTAACCTTTCGTAATGTTCAACACTGAGAAAAAAATAGCACCTTTCCCCGCTTGATTTTAACGACTTTTAACAAATAATCGATTTAAACTTTCCCAGACAAAGTATGTCAGTTATATTACTTGAAAATGTCTAGGAGATTACAAAGTGATTTACAAATAAAATACCTTTTTTATTTTTTGATTAAGTGCTCGATTCTATAAATAATTATGGATATTATTTATAGAGCGAATAATGCTATAATGAGTCATTGTTGAAAAGGAGGATATTTATGAAGCAACGTACAACTTTTCATGTAGCTGGAGCTTGTTTTTTACTGCTCTTTTTAGTCTTAGGCTACATTGTCAAATACCGTATTTCTTTACTGGCGGGATTTGATCAATCAATAACAGAAATGATCCGCGCTCCCTATCCCCATTGGAATGCTTATCAGCTGTTTATGACAAAATTTGGCAATCCACTCACGGTCATCTTAGTCTTCTTGCTGGTTTCATTTTTGTTATGGTGGAAGAAAAAAAGACCTGAAATGATTTGGTTAGCGGTTAATTTTATTGCCATTGCTGGGATCATCAATCCTGTGATCAAACTATTCGTGATGCGCGTTCGCCCAACCCTTGAACACCTTGTGGTAGAGCACAGTTACAGTTTTCCTAGTGGTCATGCAGCTGGTAGTATGATTTTATATGGTACACTGATTTTTCTAATTCCTGTCATTATTCAAAAAAAGGTCTTTCGTCCATTGATTCAAATACTTCTAGCGTTTATTATAGTAAGTGTTGGGATTAGCCGTATTTATTTAGGCGTTCATTTTCCAAGTGATATTCTAGGTGGCTTTTTACTTAGCCTCTCGTGGTTATGCTTCACGTATCCAATTTATCGAACCCAAAAAGAAAAATGGCTAAACACGCAGAAAACGTCTTGATCTCACACAAGTATTTTTTAGTGAGAACTTTTATTACAAATCATCCAAATCAATAAAAAATTGTGGAGAGACAGTTAACTTTTTTCTTTGATGATTAGTTAATCTGTCTCTTTACTTGATTCTAAGAACGATTCTCGTTATAAAGTGCTTAGATTTTACGTCATTCATCAGGTATAATGATCTGAATCGTTCAATACGAGTAGAAGAAAGTGATGAATTTAGCACCATTAAGAAAGAAGGATAACAATGGAATTTACATATTCAGATGGAAATAAACGCTACCACTCATGGAATTATGCGTTAAGAAATGAATTTGGCGGGAAAATTTTCAAAGTGCCAATCGATGGAGGATTTGACTGCCCCAATCGTGATGGTACAGTGGCTCACGGGGGCTGTACTTTTTGTAGTGTTTCTGGATCAGGTGATATGATCGTCGCTCCCGAAGACCCATTACCTATTCAGTTCCATAAAGAAATCGATATGATGCATCAAAAATGGCCAGGGGTAACCCAATATATCGTTTATTTCCAAAATTTCACGAATACTCATGCACCTGTAGAAATCATTCGTGAGCGTTTTGAACAAGTGATCAATCTTCCTGGTGTTGTCGGGTTGTCGATTGGTACTCGCCCAGACTGCTTACCAGATGCGGTCGTGGATTATCTCGCAGAACTAAATGAACGGCTTTATCTGTGGGTCGAATTAGGATTACAAACGACTTTTGAAGAAACCTCTACACTGATCAATCGCGCACATGACTACCAAACTTACCTTGATGGTGTGAATAAATTACGAAAACATGGCATTCGTGTCTGCACTCACTTAATCAACGGTTTACCTGGTGAAACATTAGAAATGATGCGTGAAAATGTCCGACGTACGATCCTTGATTCAGATATCCAAGGAATCAAGCTTCACTTAATGCACTTGATGCGCAAAACAAGGATGCTTCGTGATTACCATGAAGGTCGTTTACAACTGATGACCCGTCCTGATTATGTCAATGTGATTTGTGATCAATTGGAAATGATCCCTCAAGAAATCATTATCCATCGGCTTACCGGTGATGCGCCTTGGGATTCATTGATCGGACCAATGTGGAGTTTGAAAAAGTGGGAAGTCTTGAATGCGATAGATGAAGAATTGGTTCGTCGCAATAGTTATCAAGGGAAATTTGATGTTCGTAAAGGAGTGCGTTGCTAATGCTACAAACTGCTTTACACTTTAGCCATACGTTATTAACAGAAATCCTGCAACCAGGTGACCATGCTATTGATGCCACCATGGGTAATGGCTACGATACGCTTTTTATGGCTGAATTGGTCGGGAAGACCGGACATGTTTACAGTTTTGATATCCAACCTGCTGCCTTGCAATCCACGAAAGAAAAACTCGCTGAACAAGCATTGACCGATCGAGTCTCTCTTTATTTACAAGGTCATGAGACACTGGGGAATGTCGTGGCTCCAGAGCAACCAATCAAAGCAGGGATTTTCAATCTAGGTTATCTTCCTAAGAGTGACAAAGCAATCATTACTTTACCTGAAACAACGAAAATTGCAATGGAAGAGATACTGAAACGTTTAGCCCCTCGAGGACGCATGATTATCGTCGTCTACTATGGTCATGAAGGTGGAAAATCAGAACTGGATATGGTACAACAGTTTTGTCAAATGCTCCCTCAAGATCAGTATAATGTTTTAAACTATCAATTTATTAATCAAAAAAACAATCCACCGATTTTGTATTGTGTGGAGAAGAAAAAATGTTGAAATAATTGGCTTTGTTCAATTACTCCGTTCGCTTCTTTATGGCTTATCAATGTTTTTTGGACAGTTTTGTTAATTGACGAATATAAAAAAGCCCATAACTAGAAAGTTTTCACTAAGCTTTCTATGCTTATGGGCTTTTTCTCATTGTTGGTTCTCTCAAGTAATCCAACATGTCTTTTTCTATTCTATTGGCTTTTCACGTATGACTCGCAGAATGAACAGGGATAGACTTCCTACAAAGAGCAATAAAATGAGTAAGATCATGAGATTGAGCCACCATTGTCTTTGTTCTGCATTCGCTTCTTTTTGGGCTAGTTCTTCTGTATAAGGCACTCGATGTCCTCTGACTAATAATCGATGGGAATTGATCATATACGGTGTACAGGTGACTAAAGTCACGAGATCTTCCTCTGGATAAATTTTTAGAGAGCTAACGTCGTCAGGGGTCACAATAGTGATGTCATTCACTTCATAGGCCAACTTTTCTTCTGCATAGGTGATAATGAAAATATCTTCCAACTCCAGTTGATCGAGATCCGTAAAAAATTTTCTTTCAGGAATCCCACTATGGGCTGAGATCACACTATGGTTATTTTTACCACCAGTAGGGTAGGACGTCCCTTCCAAAACACCAGCACCATATTGGAGGATCGTCGGGCTTGCATGGTCAAACAACGGAACACTGACCCTAATCTTAGGGATTTGGATCGAACCAATCAAGTGATTCGCTAAATAATTAGCGAGATCCGCTTCTTTCCGACCAGTATAGGTTGGGAGCGTGATCGCTCCCATGCCTCTTTCTGCTAGTTCTTGATTATACTTTTTGGCTCTTTCTCGTGCCTGTTGCTGTTCTGCTTTTGTTTTTTGAGACTCATTGATGCGATAATGATCAACGAGTTGGTTGAAGGCATTGACATAAAAAGGATAACTCGCAATTAACCCACCTGTTAAAAAAAGGAGATACATCACGATCCGAAGCCACTTTTTTGGTCGCTGTTTTTGGGACATTGGATATTCCCTCCTTCAAAACCTGTTTACATTGGCTTTTTTTTCGTTTGTCGGTACACCACATAAGCTGCTAAGAGAATCAGTCCCCCGATCAGCAGGAAAATATAGATACCCATACCACCCGTTTCCGGTAAAAGCCCTTGAGGTTGGTTTTCGATCGTGACTAAAGGTGTCTCTGAAGCAGTTGAATCAATTTCAAAAGTGGTATAAGAATCTAAAATGACGTAACCACTTGGAGCCGTCACCTCTTCCAACGTGTAGGTTCCCGCTTTAAAGCCCCGAATATCAAAATAGCCATCTGGTCCTGAGGTTATTTCTGTCCCGACATCATCCCAACCAATCAAGACATTCTCTTCATTCAGACGTGCGTACAATACTTGACCATCAGAATCTTTAAAAATCCGAAAGACCGCCCCACTTAATGGATTGCCATCATGACTATTGATCTTTCTAAATTGATGCTCATTCGTCTTGACTTTTGGTCCATCTAAGATCGTAGGATCCGAGCCAAAATCGATTGTGGCGGTATTATCAGATAGTTGAGTGATTGCATCACCCGTGAGCGACATGTCATAAGAAATCGTGAGCGTTTTTCCTTGTAATAATTCAACCACTTCCTCATTGTCAATGTGGAAAGTAATCGTAAACCCACCATTCGGAGTAGCTGTATCAATCGTAAAATAACTACTAGGTACCGCTACACCATCAATCAATACTTCGATTGAATCAGGGGTCGTTAGTCGCAACCCATTAGTTGGTGTATCCGTGATTTCGAAAAATGCTTTGTTACCTAAGTCACGGGGAACAGCAACCGTCAACAGATAATTTAAGATGTCATCTGTTCCAACATCATAGTAGGTTACTTGATTCCCATCTTGAGTGATTGTTACTTCATTAAACCGACCGCTATCTACTAAAGTTTTCGAATGTTCTTTCAAAATATTTTTAGGATAGAGGTGGATCTCTGTTAGTTCTCCATCACCAGCATAGACTGGCAAAGCCAAAAGTAGTGGGTATGCCATTTCATATATATTCGCTGGTGATTCTTCTTCGACAAAGAGATAAACAGCATCTCTACCTTGGGCATCTTTTCGAGGTAATTGGTCAAAGACCGCAATCCCCTGTCTGTTTGGATCGGTCTCGCCACTTGCGGTTGCTGTCACTTGAGTCTGCAAAGGGCCACTGGCATAATCAGGGGCTCTTTTATATAAAGCCGCATCAGACTGGATTCTTTCCAAGGCTTCTCGTGCTGTTTTCCCATCCTCTCTGATAGAACGAAAATATTGTTCTGTGACATCATAGACAGAAAATGTCACGCCGTCTAACGGATCACCGCCAAAGTTTTCCATTAGTTCACCAGTATTTTGTTGATACGCTTCTTTCGGGATCTCATCCTGCCAAACACGTTTATGAAGCGTGACATTCACATGCTCTGGGGCTGCTGCTACTGGAAGACTCATTCCTAAAAGACTGAATGCCGAAAACAACAACGTAGCAAGCATCACGAATATCCTGAATTTATTCTTTTTACTTTCAGTCATCTTCTTCCCTCCTAGTTTTGTTCATGTACTTCCTTAACAAGTAAGCCAGTAATAACAACGCAATACCTAAAATAGCTAGCGCTTGTCTCATTTCTGCAGTACGTGGTAACAGACGATTGAATAGCTGTTCCGTCCCTGTCGCTGTTCCTCCTTGTTCTCCCCCAGCATCCGTTGGCAGATCATCGTCCTTTTGAGACTCTCCTGTTCGTGAAATGTTATAGATTCTAGGTCCTTTCTCTACCGATTCGTCCTGTTCATCAGAAAAAGGTTCCGACATTTTTTGTTCATTAAGTGTCATGAATAAAAACTCACCTGATTCATTTTTCCAAGTATTTGGGATAAATAATGGAATCTGCCGATTTTCTTCACTGATCTCATACCCCGGAAGAGTTTGCAATTCTTCAAAATAGTATTCACCACCGATCAAAAAATGGTCTGCTATCTTGACACGCCCTGCAGCATCAGAGATGAAGGTTGCGATTGCTTCATCATTTAAGGGATCATCACTTTGTTTCCATACATCCCCTAACGCCTCCTGATTTTGTGCCAAATAGATTTTTTCCCCAGCTTCGTTATAACGAAACAGGGAAAAAATCACACCTTCGAGAGGTTCGGTCTGCTCAGTGTCTTCTTCTTTGCCATATTTGTAAAAATACGGTTGTCGAAAATACCCAGCATTTTTAGGATAAAGATGAATCTGAGTCAGCTCTACTTCATTTAATGGGTCCATTAGAGGCAAGCCAATCATTATCGGTGCAGCATTTGTCACATTGAAATAACTAGTTTGCTGGGAATGATCCTCAACGATCAGATAAATTCCATAGTGACCGTTGTGCTTTCTGGGAACATCGACCACACCCACTCCTTCGCCAAATTCAGCATGAGTCTGCGTTAGGACAGGACTACCTGTCACTTCTTCTAATTGCTGCTCTGCAATAAATTGTTCGATCTGGATCGGGTTCATCTGTCCCAAGCGTTTAGCTAAAGCTTGCGCATCTTCTTGTGCTTGAAGATAGTAATCCGTCAAATGATAGACATGAAACGTGGCCCATTATAAGGAACACTCAGACCAAGGCCATTTAAGTTAGCCAATTCATTTTCTGTCAATTGTCTGCCATTTGATGGAGAGGTCTGTGGATCTGTGATCGACTCATCTACAAGGACTCTCTTGTGTAAGATGAACGTCACAGTCTCAGGATCAGTAGCATAGCCTCTATATGGGAAGAATCCGGTTACTAACAGCAGTCCTAGCAGCAGCCATTGAAACATTCTTTTTTTCTGCATATCCTCTACTCCTTTCTCATTTGCTGAAATGCCATCAGACCGTCCTAATTACTATTTGCTATTTCGCTTACTTCTCAAGCGATAGAACAACCAACCTAGTAATAAAACAATGGTAGTGAGGGCTGCAATTAGAAAGAAGCGAAGTCCAGGTCCACCTGTCATTGGCAATAAGCCAGACGTTTCCGTATTCATGATTGGTACGACTTCCATTTCGTCCAAGTTTTGGACAGCTTCATGTGGTTGTAACAAAATGTAATCTGTATCAGCTAGCCTAAATCGTTCAGAAAGGTCACTACCTTCGTGATCAGTAATACTTATTTCTCTAATGTAATAATGATAAGCTTGACCATCTGGAGTAAATTTCTCCAAGCGGTTACTGATCCATTTCAACCCTTCACCTGTATCTCCTGGCGTTAAGAGAATCGTTTGGATTTTCTGCTTTTCCCCTTCTTCGACACTTCTAAATAACTCAAAGGTAATGTAGTTAATGCTCGAGTAATCTAAATCGCTGAATTCAAATTGTTTCTCAAATCCCACATAGACACGTTCAGGGGTACTTTCAGGTGTCGTGCTATTTTTCAGGATGATTTGCCAATTCTGATTAGCATCTTTCACGATCTTATTGAGATTATCAACTTGATCGCCCTCTTCCCCACTACTTAAATCAAAATATGGTTGCAGGTTTTTTCCTGTTTTGGTATTGATGATGCTGGTTTCTTTTACGATATATCGATAATCCTCACCTAAATCGGCTAACTCTTCGACCAGCACTTTAAACTCATTCTCCTGATTCAAAGTGAAAGTCATGGGTGTGAATGAAGCATCCAAGCGCCACTCATCGCTTTGTTCATGCCGTTGTTCCCTTAATAAATTGACCGTAATTTCATAATCTTCTTTGATCTCCTCTGGTACTGCCGCATTAGGCGTGGTAAAATCCCAATTTTTTTCGATCATGAAAGGCTTTGGTCGGTTTTCAACAGTCAACTTGAACTGTCCATTGTCTAATTGGATTGTTGCTCGTTCTTGTGTCACTGGAATCCCTTGTTCATCGGTGAAAAAAATTTCCTCTTCTCTACTAGTCGTTCCTGATGCCTGTACCTTGAAATAAATGGGCTCTGGTAGTACAGCAAACGGACCTGCTGGTGGAGTAATCTCTGTCAGACGATAGATTCCGTTCGTCAATCCATAAGCCTCTTCTTCATGAACACCACCGATCTGAGTAGGATTATCTACCGTAAATGTCCCTAATACTCTTTCAGGAAATTGTTCTTGGAAAAAATCTTTAGATTTTTTCTCTAAACGAAATTCTGAACCTGTAAGGTCATTTCCTTCGTGATCGGCTTTATAGAATTCCACGATTCGATGGATTCCTGAAGCATAACCTTCGCCCGTCGTGATGTCCGTAATGGATTCTTCCGTCACTTTTTGTTTTCCATTCAAGAAAACACCTGCACGATTATTGACAGAATCAGCGGTTGTTTGGGCAGTATATTCTACGATCAATGTTTTATCTGTCACTTCTGACTGACCAGTATTATCACCTACAACTAATTGGAAATGAGCAGTTTTTTGCGATAAATTGATCAAACCGTCCGCAGCTAACTGGTCAAAGGCGGTTTCTGCCTTCACACCTGGCTCACTTAAAGCTCTTCCTGTTTGCTGACTGATCCAATGAGCTTCACTTGTATCATTTTCTGGATTTGCTTGCCATTCAAAGATTTGATAAGCACCTCGCCCATCTACGCCAATGTACTCTGGCAAATATGGGACTAAGAGTTGTTGTGGTGCCAACAGTAGAAAATCTTGTTCATCGATTAAACGGCGTATTTTTTCAAATTGCTGAGTCTGGGGATTGTATTTTCCTTCAAAAACGTTGATTCGATATTTTCCAGTATCGGGATCTAGCAGAAGCGTCGTTTCTTCTTCATGATCCATGAGATCAAAGAGATACAAATTCTGGTATTTGGCGCCACCTGGATTCACGATCACGCGGTAGGTGATATGTTCGCCGTCGTCTGCTACTTCACCCGTCTTGATCACTAAACTTTCTGTCGGTATCGTGACTTGCGTTTCTACTTCTGTCTTGCGCCCACCAGGACTTGTCAGTGTCGCTATATTTTTATAAGAACCTGCTAGTAATGGATTATCAGCTAGTTCTTGAGTGGCAACATAATCGGCAATGAAGAAGATAACGATTGGTCGATGACTCTCTTTTAAGAGAACGATCCGCATCAATTGTGTTTGCGGATCATATTCTAGGCGATAATCCGTACCTTTCACTAGTCGTTCATTCCCTGCATAATCTCCTGCCGCTATTTTCCAGCGGTGTTGGTTCGTATCAGGATCAATCGGACCAGCTAGGTTGGCGGTCCCCTGAAAGACGTGAACAGAGTCTGGCTTAAACTCCCAACCAGCAAGGGTCGAAAAATCATCTTCAATGACGGTTCCTGCTGGTAATGGACCACTGGAAGGATTGAATTCTAGACGAAACAGTGTTTGGTAGCGATCAACGATTCCAGTGTAGACCGGTTGTCGACTCTCATTTGAAAAACTTTCATCTGTCCAATATTCAAACGTTCCGATATTTCCAGCATCAGCTTGTTCTGCATCTTCAGCGATTGCTTCTTCATACTTTTGCCCTGGCTGTAGGAATAACCCTTTTTTATGTCCATCGTTTATGAGGCTATAGTGCCAATTGCCAAATGTTCCATAACCAACTGAATCTTGAGAATACTGAACGTCTCCTTGCCGCCAAGTTGCTTTGGCGTAGTTGAAGAACGTAATATCTGGATGGATATACGTTCCACCTAACCAAGGATAGATCCCTTGGACTACTGGATCGCTGGAATAGTAATTACTTCTATTGAACTGAGAAGGGTCTTCATCCCAGATTTTTAAATAACCTCTACTAGATAACTGATGCTCTTTCGTTGAAAAATGAATCTTAATGGTTCGATCCGTTGTTTCGTAATCTCCAATCAAGCGGATCGTAAACCCTGTTTGATAAGCACTATTCGCTTGATGTAAATAACTCCCATCTGGCAACATCAATCGTTCGCCTGGTTCAGAAAGATTATGCAAAACCAACTCAAAATCAACACCCTTTTCTAATGTGTTGCCTACGTCATCTGTGATGATTAATGTCGATTCTAGTAATGAGCGAGCATAATAGATCCATTTAAAAGGACGAACATTGTTCTCATAGTAGCCGTGATAGTTATTAGGATCGAACAATCGCACGAGATCCTCTTCAAAGATGATGGAAGAATCACGGATTTCTACTTGTTCAACTAATTTGTTTTCCTGATTGAACAAAATCTCCCAATGTTGGATCTGCTGAGTCTGGTCACCCCCAACTCCACGTTTTACGATCCCTGGCATGCTTGGGTTAGGAATGATTCCGCCAGCGCTACCTTCACCAAAACTTCCTTGGATCGCATGGTTGGAAAACTGGATCGTATCCGCTGAAACCTGTCCATCCGTCGTTTGTATCCTCGTTTGGTAGGTGATTCGGTAGGTGCCATTCGCATCCCCTGGTGGTGTGAGCGTCATCTCTGTGTTTTCTGCATTGAAACCGACTGTAAAGCCTTCCGCATTCGTTCCAGTGATCTGCAGTGAATTTTGTTCAAAGGTATGGCTCGCAGCATTTGCTGGAATGACGGATAATCGATCGACGATAGGGTCTTTTTCACCATCGACGTAATAATACGTGTCGATTTGCCAAGTCACGAGTACATAGTCATACGCTTCGCGATTCCCCGTTGGTTGACCAGGCTCATCTGTCGCCCGATAAAAATCAATTTTGTCTGATCCATTTGGATTTTTAGCTATTCGTTTTGAAAAATTTTGTTTTACGATATCAAATTCGACGTCATTCGTTTCTGTCCGACCCAACTCATCACTTTCGACAATGAGTTGATTATGAACAGTTGGTTGGCTCAGATCTTTGACTCTGGTACGGATGATTAATCGATAAGCGGTTCGTTTAGGTGCTTCATTATTTCTGATCGTCCAAGTTATTTGGTTATCTTGTTGCGCTTGACTATAATCACTTGCTAATAAAGGATGGAACTGTTCATCTTCAACTTCTTTCTTTTGGATACTAACTGACACAAATTCCTGGTTATCACCAAAGAAATCTGTGATTTTCACATTTGTCAACGCCCGATGTTCTTCGTTGATCAACGCTTCCCATTCAACAATTCCAGTATCCCGATTAAAACTAATCCCCTGTTTTTCAACGATCTCTTCCCCTTTAACAATGATTGGCACTTCAACTACACCATATTCTCCCAAATCTACGATCAATTCTTCGGTAATATTATCAAAACTCGTATCAATAGAAAACGAACCCTGAATCTCACTAAAATTATAAATACGGGTATTAAATTGGATCGCTATACTACGATCCTCATTTACATAAAACGTGCCAAAAGAAAATCGTCCAGTTTCATCCATCAATTCGCCCGATAGACCACCTGCTGGAATCAATAATGTGTCAGGAATATTTTCAATGATCGTATAGCGTTCATTAGCCATTAGATCGCCACTAGGATAAATATCGTCATCGACCAACCACCAATTGATTTGAAGGCGGACATTCGTATCGCTTGGAACGCCTGTTTCGGGCAAATCACTCGTATACGTGCCGTCTTTTTCAGGATCGATCATCAATTGGACGCCGTTATCATTGTTCCCGTAAGCCTCACCTAATTGAAAACCTGTTGGTTGTCCAGTTACCTGGAAATGACCATTTGAGGAAGCATGGACTAGCGGCCCCATCAAAAAGAGCGGGTTGGACAAAGGAACCAAAATCGTCAAGAGCATCATCAATTGTAAGCACACCTGCCTTATTTTTACCTTCATACCCATTACCTGCCTTTTTATAGTTTTTAAGGAGCGCCTTATTTAACATGAAATATAACAGGTTTCTTGAAACAGCTTACTTCAACTTTTTCAGACAAGTCTGAAAAATAACGATTCTTATCTCACAATAGCAAAAGTCAAAGAGATCTCTATATGCAAAAAAAGACTACTTAGAAAAGAGCCATTCCCTCTTCTAAGTAGTCTATTAGTTAGCTTATTTGTTCATCAAAAACAGATCATTCAAAGACAAACTGATTATGATAAAGTTCAGCATAGAAGCCATCTTCTGCCAACAACTGATGATGATTTCCTTCTTCGATTACTTTTCCATCACGTAAAACAACAATACGATCCGCATTTAAAATCGTTTTTAACCGGTGGGCAATCACAAAACTAGTACGTCCTTTGATTGCTTCGTCCATGGCTTTTTGGATTTTAGCTTCTGTTACTGTGTCCACGTTACTTGTTGCTTCATCTAAAATCAACAATGAAGGATTCGTAATGATCGTTCTGGCAATACTGATCAATTGTTTCTGACCGGTACTGAACAAGTTGTTTTCTTCAGATACTTCTGTTTCATACCCTTTTTCTAGATTCATGATAAAGTCATGAATATTCGCCTGCTTAGCGGCATTGATCACTTCTTCATCTGTCGCATCAGGTTTCCCAAAGACAATATTGTCGCGAATAGTACCCGAGAATAGGACGGATTCTTGTAAAACGATTCCTACATGTTTTCGTAAAGCATCTAAATCATACTCACGGATGTCTGTCCCATCAATCGTTACTGCACCACTATTCACATCATAAAAACGATTCAATAGATTCATGATCGTTGTTTTACCTGAGCCAGTCGGTCCAACTAACGCGACCATTTCGCCTTTATTTACATCAATAGATACATCATTTAACACTAATTTATCAGGGTTATAACCAAAATCAACGTGTTCCAAAGATAAGCCTTTATCGATCCCATTAAAGGATTGACCATTCGCTGGTTTTACTTCATCTTTTTCAGCAAACATCTCATTCAGTCTACGTGCCCCTGTGATCGCTAATTGGATCATGCTATAACCAGATGAAATTTGCATCAATGGTTGATAATATTGTTGGGAATACTGAACGAACGTAACTACCAATCCTAAAGCAACCGAGCGTTCCAGATCCCCATTCAGTGCTAACCATCCACCAAAGAAAATGACGATTGCGGTATTCACTAAAGACATCCCTTGCATCATTGGGAAAAGCAATCCTGAATAAGCTTGTCCTTTAAACGTTGCTTTACGAACAGTCTCATTGTGTTCTAAGAAACCATCAATTGTCTCTTCCTGTAATCCATTGGTGATGATGACACGTTGACCACTGATTTTTTCATCCATATAGCCGTTCAATTTCCCAACTTCGTCTTGTTGTAAATCAACGTATTTTCTTGCCTTTTGGATAATCAAAACAGCAATCAAAACTGCCACTGGTGTAGAAGCAATTGTTGCCCAAGCTAACTCAACATTTTGGCGGAACATCATAATCAATATCCCAAAAAGTAAAACGATATTGGTGATTACTTGGAGCAAAGCTTGGTTCAAACTATTTTGGATATTATCTAAATCACTCGTAAATCGACTAAGAATTTCCCCATCTTGATGAGAATCAAAGAAGCGGATCGTCAATTTTTCTAGTTTATTGAATAAACCAATACGCATCCGATTCGTCGATTTACCCACCACTTGCGTAAATAAGATACTGTAAATGAAGTTTGCGGCACTCGCTAAAACATAAAACATTAATAGTTTCCAAATAATGGAAACGAAGCGACTCTTATCATCGACTCCTTGCATCAAAGCCCCAACATAGTTAGCTAGTTCTTGAAAGGCTTCTCCGATATATTGTGGCGCCTTCACTTGAAGATAAGTGGCAATGATAACTGTAACAAAAATAAAGAAAAAGGAGACCTTATACCGTTTTAAATAGTGATAGAAAAACTTACTGGCTTTTATTAAATCAGTCATGGCTACTCCTCCGTTCCTTTTTGTGTTTCGAAAATTTCTTGGTACACCCGATTGGTTGCTACTAGTTCTTCGTGTGTTCCTTCACCCACTAATCTGCCTTCATCTAATACAAGAATCCGGTCTGCTTTGACAACAGAAGCGATTTTTTGAGCGATCACAATCGTAGTAGTGCCTTTTAATTCTTTTGCTAATGCTTCACGAACCAACTTTTCAGAACGTGCATCTAATGCACTGGTACTATCATCTAAGATCAAAATCTTAGGATCACCAATGACACCTCGGGTAATAGACAACCGCTGTTTCTGTCCACCTGAAAAGTTACTACTACGTTCTTCCACAGGAGCCTCATAGCGATCTGCTAATTTTTCGATAAATTCTTGTGCTTGAGCAATCGCAGAAGCATGTTCCATATCTTTTTCAGAAGCATCTTTTTTCCCTTGACGCAAGTTTTGCGCAATCGTTCCAGAGAAAAGGATCGCTTTTTGTAAAACAAAGGATACAGTGTGACGTAAGCTTTTTTCATTGACTTGTCTTAAATCTACGCCGCCTACTTCCACTTTTCCTTCTGTTGGGTCAAACAATCGTGGAATCAACTGAGCGAGTGTCGATTTACCAGCTCCTGTTGCACCAACAATCCCCACCATTTCACCTGGTTGGATCGAAAAACTGATGTCTTTCAATGTGTCTGCATCATCGCCAGGATAACGGAAAGAAACATGATCAAAAGTGACTGATCCAGTTAAATCCTGTTCTGGCACATCTTGGTATGTTAAATCTGGTTCTGTGTCTAAAATCTCTTTGATCCGTTTCAATGAAACTGCAGCTCTTGATGTCATCATCATCATCATTCCACCAATAATGATTGCCATCATGATCTGCATCAAATAGTTCATGAAAGAAGCCAAACCACCGATTAAGGTTGGATCATCTTTTGCTAAATCACTAACAAAAAAGATTGCGCCAACTACTGCTAAATTAGCAGCCAACATAAAGGATGGAATCATCACAGAAAACAAGGTTCCCACAATGATGTTGTGTTTCGTTAGATCTTCGCTGACTTTACTAAACTCTTTCAATTGATTGTCTTCTTGGACAAAAGATTTGACTACACGGATCCCCATAAGATTTTCTTTGGCAATACTATTGACTTTATCAATCAGTTTTTGGATGATCATAAAATGTTTACCCATTCTGGTAAATGATAAAGCTGTAATCAAGAAAACTGCTACGATCAATGCGACAATGATCCACCATAATTGCGGCATCGTCATCATTGCCAAAACAAAAGCCCCGATAAACAGAAATGGAATTCTAAAGAGCGATTGTAAAGAAATCATGACTAGGTTTTGAATTTGTGTAATATCATTTGTTAGTCGAACTACCAGATTTCCAGCAGAGAATTTTTCGATATTTCCAAATGAAAAAGTCTGGATTTTACGAAATGCTTCTTCCCGAATATCAGCACTAATCCCTTGTGCCACTTTCGCTGAAAAAATCGTATTTGAAACTCCAGCTGCCAGTCCTAATAAAGCTAAACTGATCAAGTATACACCGATCGTTTTCATCTTGTCGTTATCTTCTGTAATAATAGCTTCTAATACTTGTTGTAAAAGCTTCGGTTGCCATAATGCGGCACTTACCATAATCGCTACAGAAAACAATGAAATAAATACAGCAACTTTGTATTTTTTTGCATGTCTTAAAATTAAGCCCATTGGTTGTTACACCCCTTTTTATTAAAATTGACAGGTCTTATTTAACACTGTAAAATAAGGCCGACTAACAATTTACCATGTTTAAAAAAATATTGCAATACAAGAGGTTGATTAAATTTGGAACCAAAGCTTTCCCAAGAAATGATTATCAAATCTGCTTTTGCGATTCTGGCAGAAACGCAAGAACTATCAAAACTATCTATGCGAAACCTTGCTCAAAAAGTTCAAGTAAAAGCCCCTGCGCTTTACTGGTATTTCAAAAATAAGCAAGACTTGCTCCAAAAAATGGCTGAATTCATGGAAAATGAACTAATCATTCCCGATCCTCATTTACCTTGGCAGGAACGCCTTGTTCAATTCATGGAAAACTACTACGACCTTTACACCCACTTTCCTTGTGGTGCAGAGCTAGAAATCAATACCGTTCCTTCTTATGCGAGTCGTTTGGAACACTTAGAAATGATGATCCAGATTCTTATCCAAGCGGGCTTTTCGATTGACCGTAGTCGTCAAGCAGTGTTTGCACTTCATAACTTGTTGATTGGTCAACTGATGGATCAACAGCATGAACAGAATCTTCGGCACAAAATCATGACCGGTAATCACTTACTCAAAGATGCTATTCTTTCTATGAAAAGTTATGTCGAAGAAAATGCACTAGTTGGACTAAAGGCTAGTATCACCGCTCACCAGCACCAAGAAAATGAAAAACAACTCTTTCTTGATAGCGTGACGATCTATCTTCAAGGGTTGGCTGTACAAAAAGAATCGTAAACAAAAAAAGACATGAAGGCAAGTTCGCGAACTTGCCTTCATGATTTTTTGTTTACTGTTTGAGTTGACCACATGAATAGACCTTCCTATTCCACAAGTAATAGCCAGTTTAGCTACTAGTTTAGCCATTTCACTTATCCTAGATGAAGCAGTCTAATCATCTATTCCTTCATTTTTTAACCAAGGAAGGTCTGTTGATAATTGAGCAGCAAAAGCTCGGTAGTCTTCTCGTTCTTGTAAGCGCTGTTTGCGCCGTTT
This sequence comes from Enterococcus sp. C74, assembly GCF_040887125.1. NCBI lineage: Bacteria > Bacillati > Bacillota > Bacilli > Lactobacillales > Enterococcaceae > Enterococcus > Enterococcus sp. C74. The sequence continues at coordinate 151,000 of NZ_JBFOFA010000009.1, forward strand.
TTCGTATCCTGCGCACACTAGTTTTTCTTCTGCCGTGTCAGGTATGACTTTAGGTACTGTAAATTCCGTTTCTTCATTCATATGAGACGGAACAGCGACAAATGTTGTAAAACAAGTTGCGGCTAAGTAACGCTCCCCAGTTGTCAGATTTTCTCCAATAATTTTAACGAATACTTCCATCGATTTATGATGAGTACCACTTACATAAGATTCTACACACACAGAATGGTTTTCATGCAATGGCTTCAAAAAATTCAAGCTGTCTAAAGAAGCGGTAACTGCACCTCTACGACAATGTCTTGTCACAGAGATCGACGCAGCATCATCGATCATCGTCATCAATTTCCCACCAAATAAAAACCCAAAAGGATTAAGATCAAATGGAAAAATCCGATGTGTTTGGATGACTATCGATTCTTTACAATGTTTTATCTCTTCCAAAAAAACACCTCTTTCAAATTATTACCTTATGATTCGTCTTAGAAAAAAGCTAAGGCCAAGACAATGTCCTAGCCCTAGCGATCGTCCTGAAAAATAGTCTCAAAAGCTAAGAAAGATCAAGGATTCTTCCCCTATTTTTCTTCAAATAACCATTCCAAAGCACGTTGAATCCACTGATCCCAAAATACCCAATTATGTTCACCAGGACCATGTTCGAAGGTTACGCCAATTCCATTTGCTTTCAATGAATCGGTCATTTCTTGATTTGCTTGATAAAGAAAATCTGATTCTCCACATGCCAAGTAGATACGAGGTGCTGTTTTGTCGCTCTTTACTAATTCTTCTAATAAATACTGAGGATCATTAACTGAACCTTTGATCTGATCTAACGGTCCAAATACGCCCTCCCAGAATTTTGCCTTTCGAATCATCAATAAATCATCCATCCGATTGCCTACTGAAATGGCTCCTGATAAAGAAATGATTGCAGCAAAATTTTCTGGTTTTGCTAGTCCAAGTTTCAAAGCACCATAGCCACCCATTGATAATCCAGCAGCATAAGTCTTTTCTCTTTTTGTCGTTAATTGTGGAAACAGTTCATGACAGATTTCGGGAAGCTCTTCTGAAATAAACGTCCAGTATTTCATATCATAGGCCGTGTCGGTATACCAACCTAGATCAGTAGAAGGCATAATGACCGCTAATCCATGGTCTGCGACATATCTTTCAATCGACGTCCGACGCTCCCAGACACTATGATTTCCTCCCATTCCGTGCAGAAGGTATAACACAGGAACATCTGTTGTCGCTTGTTGTGAACTCGTACCGATCACTTTATTTGTTGTTTGTGGAAGGATTACATTCAGGCTTACTTCCATCTCTAAAACATTTGAATAAATATTTGCTTGAATAAATGCCACGTTGAAACATCCTCTCTAAGGTGTGAAAAATAGTGTTTTTGACCTGACCAATAATGACAAATTTTGATAAAACAACTATTCTAACACCGGTTATCGTTGTGAAATAATTGGTCAAACGACCTCACAAAGTAACATTTAGTACTACTTTCTTGTACTAATACTCTCTTATTCTATCACTTTTTTCACGAACGACAAATGTCAATGCAAAAGCGACCACTACTAGTAATAGCCCCACAAAATAGACTTGATGCAATCCTTCATATAAAATCTTCCGTAAAGGCGTGATCAACTCTGACGCAATGTTTTTAGCTGTTTGTGGGTTGACTAGCTTATTCATGATATCTGCATCATTCGTCAAATTAGTCGCATTTAGCTCCCGTTGTGTTACTCCATTGATCAATAAGCCAAAGACTGCCACCATCACAGTTTGTCCAATCGTCCGCACCAATGTATTGAACGAGGTAGCTACCCCTAGTTGATCTCGAGACACACTATTTTGGGCACTAACAGTTGAGGTAGTCATGGTGATTCCTAGTCCTACACCAATGACCGTTGAAATAGCAAAGAACCATAAAAAATTACTTTCAAATGGCATTAACCAGAGCCAGGCACCACCTAGGGAAGCAATTAACAGACCAATTCGTAATACCCAATTCGTTGCCATTTGAGTCATCCACTTACTTGCTAAGAAAGAACCGACCATCCAAACAAGTGAAAGCGGTGCTAAGACCAATCCCCCTACTGCAGCATTTAGCCCCAATACCCCTTGCATCCACATCGGGATATACACATCGATGCCCATTAAGAACCCACTAGCTAAAGCAGCTGCTAGATTCACGACCACAAATAGTGGATTAGCAAAAAGATGCAACATGATCACAGGGTCTTTGGCTCTTTTTTCGGCTACAATAAATAAAAATAATAGAAGAAGACTTCCGATCAAAAGCCCGATCACTACTGGAGTAAATCCTTGATCCCCTAACAATTGAAATCCAAGAAGTAAAGCAACCAACATCGCCATCAAACTAAAACTCCCGAATAGATCCATCGGTTTCGACTCATGTTCTCTCTGTGGCTCGTTCAAATAAAGCCAGATCAAAACCATCAATAAAAGCCCGATTGGTACATTAATAAAAAAGATCCAATGCCAACTGATCGTTTCTACAATAAAACCTCCAGCTAATGGTCCAAAAACACTAGCAATTCCCCAAGCCGAACTGTTCAAACCTAAAACTTTTGCTCTTTTTTCAATCGTATATAAATCGCCAATGATCGTTAACGCCACTGGCATCATTGCTCCAGCGCCCATTCCTTGAACAGCACGAGCAGCAATCAACCCCATCATGGTTTGAGAAAGTCCACAAAATAAAGAACCAATAATAAATAATAGCGTTCCAAAGATAAAAATAGGTTTTCTCCCCACTTTATCTGCAAGTTTGCCATAGATCGGTGTCAGCATCGCATTCGTTAGTAAATAAATCGAAAATACCCAATTCATGATCTCCATACCGTGAAGAGAGCCGACGATCGTAGGCATCGCAGTGGTCACGATCGTTCCTTCAATTGCTGTCATGAAAGTTGCAATAAACACACTGATCGTTACTAATTTGACGTTTGTTTCTCTTTTCATCTTATTCCTCCTTTTTTTGTTGTTGCCAAATAAATTTTAGCCAAAAAAAATAGGCTTTATCATTTATCAAAAACACGAATCAAAAACGACCATGGATTTCTCTTCAGTCGTTAGGATAAAAAAAACTGGAATGATCCCATAAAGAGAACCATTCCAGCCATCAAAAAGCTATTTTGCTAAGCTTGCTTTAATTGCATCAACTTTATCTGTTTTTTCCCATGGCAATTCGATATCCGTACGACCGAAATGACCATAAGCTGCTGTTTGACGATAAATTGGACGACGTAAATCAAGCATTTCAATAATACCTGCAGGTCGTAGATCAAAGTTTTCTCTCACAGCGGCAATCAAGTCTTCTTCTGGAACAGTTGACGTACCAAAAGTATTGATTGAAATAGATACAGGTTGTGCAACACCGATCGCATAGGCTAACTGAACTTCAGCTTTTCTTGCCAAACCAGCTGCTACAATGTTTTTCGCAATGTAACGAGCGGCATAACTTGCTGAACGGTCAACCTTAGTAGCATCTTTCCCAGAAAATGCTCCACCACCATGACGAGCATAGCCGCCATATGTGTCAACGATGATTTTTCTTCCCGTCAACCCAGCATCTCCTTGAGGTCCCCCAATAACAAAGCGACCAGTAGGATTGATGTAGTATTTTGTGTTGTCATCAAGTAATTCAGCTGGAATAACTTCTTTTATTACTTTTTCAATGACGTCATGACGAATTGTTTCATTGTCCACTGCATCATCATGTTGTGTTGAAATAACGATGGTATCCACTCGTTCTGGCTGACCATTGTCATCATATTCAACTGTTACTTGTGATTTTGCATCTGGACGTAGATAAGTTAATTCATTGGATTTACGTAAATCAGCTAAACGACGAACTAGACGATGGCTTAATGCAATTGGTAAAGGCATTAATTCAGGTGTTTCATCGACTGCAAAACCAAACATCAATCCTTGGTCTCCAGCACCGATCTCATCCAATACATCTCTCTTCGCTTCGTCACGAATCTCAAGTGCTTCATCAACACCTTGAGCGATATCTGGTGATTGTTCATCAATTGCAACTAATACAGCTACTGTATCTCCATCAAAGCCAAATTTTGCTCGTGTGTAGCCAATCTCTTTGATCGTTTGACGTACCACTTTTTGAATATCCACGTAGGCAGTGGTTGAGATTTCTCCAAATACCAATACAAGACCAGTGGTAACAGATGTTTCACAAGCCACACGTGCATTTGGATCCTTTGCTAAAATTGCATCCAAGATCGCATCACTGATTTGATCAGCAACTTTATCTGGATGTCCTTCAGAAACAGATTCTGAGGTAAATAAATGTCTTTCTCCCATAGTGATTCCCCCTAGTTAAATTCGGTTACAAGGCATCTCCGTCGATGACGGATCCTCTCGGGAACTTGCAACGAACCAAGTATAGCAGATATTTGAAATTTACGCTTGTTTTTTTAACGTAATTACTTAAAAATTTGAATAGTTCATTGATTATGCTGGTTATTTCCTTTATCCCAGGTAATCATTTCGCTTCACTATGCTACATGTTTAAAGAATAGCAAATAAAAAAGGTTCAAAGTTTAGGAGCATAAGTATACAACAAATCCTTTGCAGCAGAACCAAATTTTTTTCATTCTATTTCTGATCACCTATAGAATCAAATAAAAAGACCTAAAACAATCATCGCCTACGATAACTATCTTAAGTCTTTTGAAATCATTCTTACAAATAAAAAAAGATACTTTAGAAAGTATCTTTAATGACCCGTACGGGATTCGAACCCGTGTTACCGCCGTGAAAGGGCGGTGTCTTAACCGCTTGACCAACGGGCCAGGTGAAACTAATGGGCCTAAATGGACTCGAACCATCGACCTCACGCTTATCAGGCGTGCGCTCTAACCAGCTGAGCTATAGGCCCATAAAAAAAACTAAAAGCGGGTGACGAGAATCGAACTCGCGACAACAGCTTGGAAGGCTGTGGTTTTACCACTAAACTACACCCGCATTATGGCGCGGGACAGAATCGAACTGCCGACACATGGAGCTTCAATCCATTGCTCTACCAACTGAGCTACCGAGCCAAACGGTCTGGACGGGACTCGAACCCGCGACCTCCTGCGTGACAGGCAGGCATTCTAACCAGCTGAACTACCAGACCATATTTAGTTTCTTATTTGGTGACTTTGAAAAATCAAAGTCAATTGCGGGAGCAGGATTTGAACCTACGACCTTCGGGTTATGAGCCCGACGAGCTACCAGACTGCTCCATCCCGCGATAATATAATTTGCGAATCAACTACTTTGTAGTAACTCTCAAAGAAAGGAGGATAAGGGATTCGAACCCTTGCACGGTTTTACCCGCCTGACGGTTTTCAAGACCGTTCCCTTCAGCCGGACTTGGGTAATCCTCCAATATAAAACTATAATCATGACCCGTACGGGATTCGAACCCGTGTTACCGCCGTGAAAGGGCGGTGTCTTAACCGCTTGACCAACGGGCCAGGTAAAATATTGAAACGGAGAAGGAGGGATTTGAACCCTCGCGCCGGTTTCCCGACCTACACCCTTAGCAGGGGCGCCTCTTCAGCCACTTGAGTACTTCCCCAAAACCAATAAGATTTTGTACTAATGGGCCTAAATGGACTCGAACCATCGACCTCACGCTTATCAGGCGTGCGCTCTAACCAGCTGAGCTATAGGCCCATAAAAAAACTAAAAGCGGGTGACGAGAATCGAACTCGCGACAACAGCTTGGAAGGCTGTGGTTTTACCACTAAACTACACCCGCATGGCGGTCTGGACGGGACTCGAACCCGCGACCTCCTGCGTGACAGGCAGGCATTCTAACCAACTGAACTACCAAACCATGATTTTAGTTTTTTTAATTGTCGACTTTGAAAAATCAAAGTCAATTGCGGGAGCAGGATTTGAACCTACGACCTTCGGGTTATGAGCCCGACGAGCTACCAGACTGCTCCATCCCGCGATAATATGATTTGCGAATCAACTACTTTATAGTAACTCACAAAGTAAGGAGGATAAGGGATTCGAACCCTTGCACGGTTTTACCCGCCTGACGGTTTTCAAGACCGTTCCCTTCAGCCGGACTTGGGTAATCCTCCAATATGGAACTTACAACGTCACTATGGACCTTGTAGGACTCGAACCTACGACCGGACGGTTATGAGCCGTCTGCTCTAACCAACTGAGCTAAAGGTCCAGGCTCTTTAAAAATCGCGGCGGAGGGGATCGAACCCCCGACCTCCCGGGTATGAACCGGACGCTCTAGCCAGCTGAGCTACACCGCGAAAAAAGATATTCATTATTCAAATGAAATGGAGCCTAGCGGGATCGAACCGCTGACCTCCTGCGTGCAAAGCAGGCGCTCTCCCAGCTGAGCTAAGGCCCCGTGTGAAAATTATTATCTATCGGGAAGACAGGATTCGAACCTGCGACCCCTTGGTCCCAAACCAAGTGCTCTACCAAGCTGAGCTACTTCCCGTTGATATAA
>NZ_JBFOFA010000010.1:0-76805 GCF_040887125.1 Enterococcus sp. C74
GGACTTTTGGTAGTTGATAATATAGCGCACGATATGTTTCTTGAGCAGTGATAAAATTAAATTCTTGCATTTAAATCTCCTCGGTTCTATATATATTTCTTTCTTTTCGCGTTAATCATATTAACTATACTTGGTTAATCTATTAATTGTAAACGGTATAAAGCAAAAAAGATTTTGGGGGAAAAAGAGAAAAAGAGAAATTACTCCTTGGTTATAGGTGCTATCTAGTAATAATAATTAGGAGAAAAATCTCTTAAGAGAAAAAGAGAAAAAGAGACTTTTCTCTTTATAGGATTGCTATATAATAGCTGTTTAGATAAAAGAGAAAAAGAGAAAAAGAGATTTTTCTCCTAATGTATTGACGTACTTCTGAAAAAGGAGAAAAAGAGAAAAAGAGAAAAAACCCCTTTTTAATTATTTTGCTTAACAATAATAATAAATTGGAAAATTTCTCCTAATTACATTTTACTATAGATTTAAATCTTTAACCATGATAAAATGATTTTAGGAGAAAAAATACATTTTATAGGAGGCTAAGTATGAAAAGAAAAGGAACTACAATAATTAATGCCAATCAAAAAGGCGGGGTTGGTAAAACTACATCTACAACAGAAGAAGCATTAGTTGCAACACTTCCAAATCCTCAATTTAATAGAAAAGTTCTTATAATTGATTGGGATATACAAGCAAATGCAACAAGTTTAATTGGGAAGACATTTAATAAAAATTTTCCAGCAACCATTTATCAATCTATTAAGGATTATTCGAATGGGGATAAAGAAGCTTTAACTAAAGCAACAGTTAAGCTTACAGACAATCTTTATATGATTGCTGGGGGGCGTGATATGGCTGATTTTGGTGATTTATTAGAAGATCTTTATCCAAAAGAAAATGACCCAATGTATAAGAAAAAAAGAACATTTCATTTTTCCAATATATTAGAAACGATTAAATATGATTATGACTATATTTGGATAGACGTTGGTCCTAGTACTGATATCAAAGTAGATAATGCGATGGTATGTGCAGATTATTTTGTTATTACTCAGGAAACTAAGACTTACTCTTTCGAAGGTTCACTAGATATTATCAATGAATATTTACAAACGTTGATTGACGATTTCGGTAATGATTTTAAAGGTGAAGTATTAGGCTTGCTGCCATTTTTACTTCAACCAAAAAGAGAATTACATGAGTCAATTATCAAAAATACAAAGGAAGCATTTGGCGAGAATTTCACATTTAATGCAATAGTCAATAATCAAAAACGTTTAGAAGAATATCCAGAATACGGTGTTTCAGTTGTCGATTATCATGATAGGAAGGTATTTGCACTTTTTGCTGATATATTTACCGAAATTGAAGAGAGAATTCAATTATTCGAACAATATGGAGATATACCTGAAGACTACATTTATTCTCCAAAATATTTGAACGGAAACAAGTTGACTAAGCTATCAAGAGAATTAGATTTAGCACAATTCGAATTAGCGTAAGGAGGAAAAGAAATGGCACTCACTAAGCGTGAAAAAAAAGAACGTCCTAAAGTAGAAAGGATTGTAGAAACTCCCAGAATTAATAATGAAGATAATGCAGGATCTACTGAGAAAAACAAAAAAGAGTGGACTGCTAAAGATAGAAGAACAATTAAGATAGATCCTGATATAAAAAGTCTAATCGAAATATTTAGTGATTTTGACGGTACTAAAGAATATGAAACAGTAAGGCAAATGGCAGAATTCTATCTAAAAAATAATTATGACGAACGTGCTCAAAGAATAATTACCAATATTCAAAAAGAGAAATTCATTAATTAAAAAGAGAAAAAGAGATTTTTCTCTTTTTCCCCTTTCGTATTTTATTTATTAAAATAGATTTTTATTAAGTATTTAAAGAGATATATGGTTAAAAAGGAGAAAAATCTCCTTTTTAACCATATATGATATTTTTCATTTCAGTATTAATCTATGTGTTTCTTCTTTTTCTGTTGCTGTTTGAAATTAAATTGATCGTATTCATTTTCTAGTATCAATAATTTTTCATAGATATCAGACATGTTTAAGCTTGCTGCAAGGCTTAAATCATAAATGAATGAAGCAGGTAGTGATTTGATTCTACGTTGTCGAGTAACCCAGCTTGCAACCGTACCTTGAGGGTAGTCATATAACTCACAAAACTGCTCTACAGTTATTCCTAGATACTTGATAATGTAAACATTAATTGGATGCGAGTAAACAAAAGTATTGATAGACATCGTGTGTAAGCCTACTTTCTTATATTATTGCAAACGCAATAATATGTTATCATACTTCTTAACTTTATTTCTACTTTAATTTGTTGTAATGTTCGTTAGCAATGTATGATTTCTCTCTAAGTCCTCTTCTAACTCTTTTCATAAGGTGCAATATAGTATTGTAAACTATGATACTCTGCACTAGCTTCCACATAAAAAGTAAAGCAATCAAGTCCCACTTGGTTAATTAGTTGTTGCCCATATCCCCAAATTTCTTCTAATAATTCTTCATAGCAAATATAGTGCCATTCGTACTGTTGAATGATATTTATAGCTGACTCCATTTATCTAACTCCTGGATTTCAACATGGCGTACTTCACCATAGTGAACTTTATGATTTCCCACAAATATTCCTAATTCATCATATCCTCTTATTTGCCCGATAATATCGTCTGGATAATATCCTTCAGAGTCTCTTTCTTCTTTCTGGATACAAACAATTTTTCTCTTAATGACAGCAGCGTTCAATACTTCCGAAATCTCTTCAGTCGTCATTTGTTCTTTTGCTAAATTATGATTGGAACGTTCCGCATTTTCCGCATCGATCACTTCCGTGTGGTCGGACAAATAGAATCCTGCCCATTTAAGTCTTCCACGATCATTATACTCTATCATTTTTTAGCCCCCCATTCCCTCCTGCATGCCCACCAACAAGTGTGCTTCTAGTAATGCTTCTAGCGCCTTCTAATATTGAAGAAGCGTGTACAATTGACGTAAAACCATATTTTTGCCGAATCTTGTCAATAATTTTATCTAATTTTTCTTCGTCAATTTGCTTTTGTGGATCACTAAATAAATCCAGCTGAAGCGAATCGGTGTACACAAGCTTGCTATAGGTTATTCCAACGTGCCTTACTTCTTGTCCTTCATAATACTTATCAAACAAGAAAAGACAATAATTCTGCAATTCCTTTGTATTATCTGTTATAGGGATCTTCATCTGGTGTGAAAACCCTGGTCTCGTTTCTAAGATCGACGTGCCAATGTGTAAATGGACACAACCTGTTTTACAGTTATGCTGCCTAATGCGTATCGCTACTTGTTCCGCCATTTCTTTTACCACCAGCTCGATTTCATTTCTTCTAGTATAATCTCGTGGTAACACTTGTGAATTTCCATATGATTTTTCCTTTGTCGGTTCTGGTGGGATTGCTATATCTGTTCGATCGATCCCATTAGCATGGAAGTATAGCTGTAAACCGATTACACCTAAACGGCTCTTGATAATATATGGATTCCAGTTAGCCAGGTCTCTAATACTCATAATTCCCATTTTCTTCAGTCTTTTTTCCATTCGTGATCCAATGCCCCAAAAATCAGTCATTTTAGGAATTGACCAAATCTTTTCTGGTACATTCTGGTACGTCCATTCTGCAACAAACCCTTTATTGTGCTTTGCTTCATTATCTAACGCAAGTTTAGCCAAAACTGGATTATCGCCAATTCCTACCGTAGCAATCAATCCTAGCTCTTCTTTAATATTCTCCTGGATCATTTGAGCTAACTTCTTTCTACGTTGACTTCGTGTTCCTTCAGTTGTAAAAAGATTCAGTGATCTGGTCACTTTTAAAATCGATTCATCGATCGAATAGATCAATAAATCTTCGTCTGCTACATATTTTCTAAAGATATTGTTTACCTGCATGTTTCTCCTAATATAAAGATTCATACGTGGCGGAACAACATACAGGCTTTTAGGAAATGGTTGTGGTAAATCTCTTGGTCTACTGACATTAGAAATACCATACTTCTTCTTCGCAGCTGGTGAAGAAGCTAAAATCAACCCTGATCCAGTGTTGTCAGCACGACTCATGACGACTAATTCAGTTGTCAATGGATCTAAATTTCTCTCGATACACTCAACGCTTGAGTAAAAGCTTTTCATATCAATCAAAAAGTAATCATTTACTGGCTCTTTCGAGTAATCAAGCATAACGTTCTCCCCCATTTCAAAACGATTATACAAACATATGTTCCCGTTTGTAAAGGGGAACAATCTAAAATAGCAAAAAAGTCAGACTAATTGTCTGACTAATAGGTATTCTACTTATTTGATCTCAGAGAACTAGTAAACCAATTGTAGGTCAACAAACTTGTAAAATGTCTTAGAATCTTCATATGGACACACGAAATTGAGATTTCACCTTAATTTAGCTTTGGTTACTCAAATTCGACTTTAGACTTTTTAAAATCAAAGTACTTTCCGGATAACCAATCTTCATTACCATTTTTTTCAAAAGTTTTATGGATCATATTCTCTTTTTTATTTAACCGATTAATTTCTTTAATGATTCTATTTACTTCAATCTCTGTAAATAATCCTAGCTCATCTCTTCTTTGAGTAAATTGTAGATTATCCTCTGAAGCTTCTTCAGATAAAAAACCAACTAGCTCTTTTGAAAAATGATTCAAGGCAATGATTGTCCATTCTTTATTTCGCTTATTTTCCAAAGAAATAAGATCTCTACCTATATTTGTCATCCCTAACAAAAATACATATATCCGTTTATTGTATCTATCACAATTTCGTCATCTTTATGGCCTTTTAATTGTAATAATCTTTCTTGATCGTCATTTTCTTCGCATTCTTCTCTTAATTCTTTGACAGTGTAGACATAAGCTTCACCTTTTTTATATTCTTGTGACAATTCACGAACATCCGTTTTAAATAAATCAAACATTTCATCCATCGATGTACTCATTGTTTTCGAATAATTTTCTAAATAATCCTCGATTTTTTCTTTTTTTGTAGTCATTTGATATTCCTCCCAAAATTTATTTAGTTCTAAAGCTTTTTGTAAAGACATATTCATTATATCTGCGGAGCCACTTCGATATTTCGACAAAGTTACTCTACTAACCCCAGTAATTTTTTCAATTTCATAAGAAGATATATCTGATTCAATCAGTTCTTTTATTTTATTTATATCTATAATATTCATACTGATATACACTTCCTTTTTCTTCTATATTTAAATTATATAGCATATTTAAATATACGTAAATATAAATATACGAAAATTTTGAAATTCTCATAAAATTGTAACTTTAGAGTGTACCCTAAATAAGCAAAAACAACTTTCAATAAGAAAGTTGTTTTTGCTTATTCATAACTTCTCATGATCTCTAAATCTTCTTCCGGCCACAATAATTTTTGTCTATTGAAATGTTGCACAAATCCATCATTTTCTCCAAGTTCTCCAGGTTTACCGAAAAAAGGAATTTTGGATAATTGATGGCTTAACCCTTCTCCTTTTTCACTAAAAAATGAATTATAAAAAATAACTAACATTTCTGTTTCATCCATTGTTGATCTAAAAAAACCAATATATTCATTCTTTTCAGTTGGATCGTCCACATTATCGTTTATATATTTTATTATTCTATGCGTTAATTTGAAATAAGAGACTAATCTAGAATAGTAAATATCAGAAACTTTCGTAACTATTATTTCTCTATCTTCATTCGACGAGATCAGAGAAAAATCATTTGTATTTTCATACTTTGATATTTCTATTATTACTGGTTGCAACTGCTTTCTAATTTCGTCTCCAATGTTAAGATTTTCAGCCGTCGTATATATGCTTTTTAACTCTGATATTAATGAATATGAATAATTACTGTTATAGTGTTCACTTTTGATCCGCTCAATTAAAGGCGGTAATTGAACTGCTGCGTTAGTTAAATCTACACTAATAAAATGAAATTCTTTCAACTCATCATTTGTTTTGTTTGGAAAGAATAGACTCAATTGATTTATTAGATATCCTATTTTCCAATCCAAATTATCAGGAATTTCGCTTACATCAATATTTTTACTTTCTAATCTCATTTTTATTTCTTCAATATATAATAAATAAAGTTCTTTTAAATTCCTTACTACATCTTGATTATTCAAAACTTTTTTAGTACCTATTTCTTTTATCTGCAATACTGCATATTTCTGTAAGTCAGCATAATAATTAATAAACAATTCCTCATTAACGGTTCTTTCTTTTAACTGATTAAACATATCTAAAAGGTTAAAAAAAGTATTATCTATTTTAGATTTCTTATCCTGCTTAATTTGTTTATTTAATATAAAGACTGCCCCTACTACTCCTAAGCCAGATCCTAAAATACCACCCCAAAAACCTAGCCAACCATCCCCTATATTATATACACCTAGCAATATGATAAATACAATTATTATCCCGACAAAAGATCCATAAATAATCCACTTTATATTTTTACAATTCATTCTTTTTCCCTCTACTCTAGTAATCAATCAATTTTTTGAATATTTATTTTCAAATATCCATTTTATTTTTTTTGCATTAACAAATTCCTTGTTTTCATAAGAATCTAATTGATAATGATTCCTTAGAATTTCTTCAGGATAAGAACATGAATCAAATATTTCCATATTAGTATTTAAATAATTAAAGAAATCACTACTAATATTACTGTCACTAAACGTGATCACAAATTCATCGAGAACAGATAATAGATAATTACTCTCTGTACCATCAGCATAATTTTTTATTAAGATATTATTTACTTTATATTGAATAGAGTCTTGTTCATAAAAATATACCTTCTTTTTATCAGCATAATGGTTTCTGTAAACTAATTTAGATTTAGGAATTGCAATTAAATGGCGGGAACCGTCAAGATATGAAACAAAATTTTGATACAATTCAACGTTGGCATAATAAATAGTAAATTGTTCCCACCGGAAATTTCGATCATCTGTAAATAGCTTATTCCAAAATAATTGTCTTCCTTCTCCTTCATCGGTATCATTTATTTTTATTGTAAATAATGGATCAAACTTATAGTAACACTTCGCTAAGCTATCATCATATATCCAATTGTCAATTTCAGACAAATATATATTTAACTTCTCACTTATATCTAAATATACTCCAAACCTCTTACGCCATAGATATTCTACTTTGTCTAAATCAGCATTTTTATCTTTTGGTGTATTAGCATCATTGATTCTAGTATAAACATATCTTGCTCTTAATTTTTTATTATTTTTATTAGAAGGAAAATCTTCATCTAAAGTATATGGAGTATTTAAAGTGTTTTTTACTATTATTACATCTAAATTATTACCATTAACTTCCAAATGCTTTAAAATTACAGTTGGTCTTATTCCCCCGGTAAACTTTTTATCTCTTAAAAAAGTTACTAATTCATTATTATTTTTTCTGTGTGTATCATTATCCAAAGGATAGTAGGAGAAATCATCATTTTCATCTACTCCAATTATTATATAACAATCGCGATTTTCTAAATTGTTAGAAAAACAAATTATATCATGCAATAATGATACATCGTCTTTGTGCCAACTACGTTTAAAATCCCAATAACCACCTTCTGTTTTTGAAGAAATTAAATCCTTTATCTCAACTACTAATTCATTCATGAGCTTTCTTCTCCTTTTTTCTACTAAGTCTACTGTATTAATCAATTCTAATGAATGTTATATCGCTCATTCAAAACTCTTTTTGGTCAAACTTCGGATAGTTTTGTGATTCATCTTTCTCTTTTTTTCTTGTAATACCATACTTCATACGGTATCTTCTAAACGTCCTTCTGTTAATTCCAGTTTGTTGCTCAACCTCTTTATCTGTACAACCATCCAAAAATAATTTAAAAGCCAGCTGAAGACGAGGATCATTTTCTCGATACTTTGGTTTTCCTCCTTTATATTTCCCTTTTGCTTTAGCAAGCGCAATTCCTTGCTTCTGTGTTTCTCTGATATACTTTCTTTCCTCTTCAGCCTGGTACTTATATAACTCAATAATTAAATTATTAAGTAATCGACGCAAGTTATCATCCATAATTCCTGTTAAAGCTGGTAAATTCAAAACTTCCAGTGTCGCTTTCTTCAGCTGAATTAAATTCATTGTTTCTGTTAGCTCTTTATTATTTCGACCAAGACGTTTTAATTCTGTCACAACTACAATATCACCTTCACGTATGAATTTCATCATTTCTTGAAATCCTTCACGATTAGTATCTTTCCCACTTGCCTTGTCAGTAAAAATTTTATCACACTTTGATAACAATTCTAATTGTCGATCTAAATTTTGATCAATACTGCTTACTCGAGCATATCCAATTTTGGCCATAGAAAAAAACTCCTTTAAAATTCAAAAATTTGGATCATTTTTAAAATCATGTTGCCCAACTCTGTTGACCTCTTAGAAACCCAAGTTGTCATTTTTATTTTTAAATGACAAAAAATTTAATTTTTAATTGGCACAAACTATAAATCTGTATACAAGAAAAAAATCACTCAACTATTTTTGAGTGATTTTTTTCTTGTTGCTTCAAAGATTCGGTTACTTAATTTACCTTTATTTTTATCTGGGTTACCATACTAATCCCAACTTTTAAACTAGATTTTTAGTCTAATTTTTAGGTTCTCGTTATTTATGTGCTTAGTGAGTATTAAGCTTTTTACTGGTACCTGCAAAGATTTAATCATTTTATGAATCAATTAGTTCGTCGAATACTTTTGTAATGCAGACGCAAATTGTTGATTTACACTATCTTGGATATTTTCTTTATCTTTAATTAGTTCAAATAGTTTATCATGAATACTCTTGTAAATAATTTTATGAACTCCATGTTGTAGCTTTTCTTCTGAAAATTCATCCATTTCAAATGTAGTTCCGTCTTTGGGTAAAACGGCTAGAGAAATTAATTCGAAGATATCTTCTTTGATGATTTGATCAATTGGCACCCAAGCATTTTCTCTTAAAAAGTAACCTTTATTGTCATCAATTTTCAAGTATTTCATAAGTATCTCTCCTTGTTTTGTATGTTTGTTCGCCTGCTTCCAGGCAATTCAATTGTACAGACAGATTGTTTACGGAAAGACCGTTAGATGCGTACAATTTTTTATCAGTAGGATAGCCGTAATATATGTTAAATACGGGCTCGTCAAGTACTAAAGTTCTTTGAGTATGCAAAATAAAATCAGGTTTTATAGATGCGCCAATTGTATTATTATGTGTTGAGACAAAAACAGGAATATGTTTAGAGATTTCTTGTAGAACTGTATTTATTTTGTTGTTTAAAAACATATTATCAAAAGAAGACTCAGGTTCATCAATAAGGAGTAGATCGTATTTGAGTGAATCTTCTATTTTTCTGAGAAAATTATATTCTGCTCGTTGCCCCCCAGAAACGGGATTCAAATCTTTGTTTAATATCTCAATTTGTATTTTAACAAAGTATTTTACAAAATCAGAATGTTCTAAAACATCTTTGTTTTTTAAAGCTTGTAGGTAGTCAAATGGGTGATCATAAAATTTAAAGACTTCAATAAAGGAAGTTTGCTTTTTAATAATGTTCAGCACTTCTTGGGCACCTTTAAAAGGTCGTTTGGATTTTCTGATTGTAAAATCGTAAATTTCAGTTTCGTCCAAGATCTTATCTTTTTGTAGTTCTTTTGTTATGTTATTGAACTCATTGATCATTAGAGTTTCCTTTGCAATATCGGAAAAATCTATATCAAATACTCGTTGAATCCTAGTTTTGAGTTGTAAAGCCCCTTGTATATCTGCAATTAATGAATTTGACTTCTCCTTAATAAAATTACTCAGGTAGATTTTTCTATATTCACCGACTAATCGATTTAGGAGTTTTATCAATGACTCCTGAGGTAATTCTTCAAAAATGATACTCGAATATTCTTGATTATCAATAAGAATTTGGATAGATTTTATCAATTCGTCCAGCGTGTCCAAAGATTTCGGTTTATAAGGTGTCTCTGAGAATAATTTAGCTTTAGCAAAAGAATCCTTTTTTTCAGTGCTTTCGGCGTTCTTAATCAATGAGCGTAAATATTTATTCACATTAGATTCTGATTGTTTCGGATCAATAGGAAGAACAAGTGTTAAAATATCCTTAAATTCTTTTAGGAAGTTTTCTGTAAATAGACTTTCATCTCTTAAGAGTTGTCGATTAAAGTTCTCTTTTGATTCATCGTCACTTCGTTCAACTAACTCAAATTGTCTGATATACTTTGTATTACTTGTTGATTCAGCTATCTCATTTAACAAATGGGTCTTACCTGATGAACGTTCACCTATCAAAACGTTTAATCCCGTAGAAGCTACGACTTTTTCGGTTAAGTTAAAAAGATCCTTTCCCTCTTTCAAAGACAAGGCAACCTTTGATTTGTCAGATAAAGTATATTTTAAAGCGGCAAAGTTTATTTCAGAGACATTGATGTATGTTTGCTGCATACTATGATTTACAAGGTCTTCAGACATACGCTGATCACTAAAAAAAACTGGTATAAGGTCGTCTTCTTTGTTTAAAAGTTCCACAAATTTTCGAACAGAACTTGTTTCTCCGGTAGTAATTTTAGAATGTTGAGACAAATCCTTAATCACAGAGTCAGAGATTTCTGGTGATTTCATATAATGAGGAATCAATAGATATTTTTTTAGTTCTTTTCTTGGAAAAACACTATAAAATTCTTCCAATGTTAAGGTCGAGTTTTGATCTTTAATATAGGAACCTAGTTTTTTACATTTTTCTGAAAAATCTTGGATATTGAACAGACAATTATCTGATATGACTAAAATATGACCATTTTCAAGATCAACCTCAACACCAGGGAAAACAGGAATAGTTAATTCTTGTTGGATTTGATCAAATTGATCAATATCAAAAATATTATGATTTGTAATAGCTATGGCATCAAGGTTCCTGGTTGATACATATTCTTTTAATTTTTCTATGGAGAATAAAAATTTTTTAGAATCACTGACAGTGCTAATCGTATGGATATGCAAATCTATTTTTTTCAAACCGTTTTTCTCCTTCCTAACAGTAGATATATTTACTACTATTATATCTTAAAAAGTTCTTCGCTTTTTCTTTTTGTAAAAAAATCGAAGAACTTTTTTAGAACATAAATTAAGTATTATCAAATTCTATAATAAGAATTTGGCAATACAGATACCACCTCGTGATTTTACCTCTTTGATACTTTCTAAACCTAAATGATACATTAGGGTGATCGAGATGAAGTGTCCAGAAAATCACCCGTTTATGGACACTTCATTTTTTCACCTTAAATTTAAATTTTTCTATACTTTTAGTGTTCATAAACCCATAAATCAATCTATGTTCATTTAAACCATAAAAATAAAGTTATGGTACAATAGATTTTAATAAGGAGTGATTATTTGAAAATAGGATACGCTCGAGTGTCTACTGGATTACAAAATTTAGATTTACAAGAAGATAGTTTAAAAAAATTTGGTTGTGAGAAAATTTTTACCGATCATATGAGTGGAGCAAAAAGTAATCGACCAGGATTAGAAATGGCCATAGATTTTGTTCGTTCTGGAGATACTCTCGTAGTTTGGCGTTTAGATCGTCTAGGAAGAAATATGGAAGATCTGATTTCGATCGTCAATCGATTGAATGAACGTGGTGTAAGTTTCCATAGTCTTCAAGAAAATATCACAATGGATAAATCTAGCTCCACTGGTCAACTTATGTTTCACCTTTTCGCTGCGTTTGCAGAATTTGAACGCAACTTAATATTGGAACGATCTGCAGCAGGACGAGCAGCTGCTCGTGCAAGAGGACGTTTTGGCGGTCGTCCTGAAAAATTAACGAAGCAAGACTTAGACTTACTGAAAACATTAGTTGATAGCGGAACACCTATCAAAACAATTGCTGAACGGTGGAATGTTTCTCGAACAACTATTTATCGTTACCTTAATAAAATAGAAGAAAAAAATGTGGAAACACCTAAATGAAACCTAGGTGTTTTCTTACTTTTTCAAGGTAGTGTACCCTAAATAGACACTAGTCGATCATTGAAAAATCTAGTTTCTAAGTGTATGATTAGGGTGTATTTTAAATAGATCGAGAAAGTAGGTAAAAAATTGAAAGTTGCTTATATTCGAGTATCATCGATTGATCAAAATGAACAACGACAAATTGCAGAAATGAAAAAGTTCGGTGCAGAAAAAATTTTCATCGAGAAACAATCTGGAGCAACGATCACTCATCGACCGATTTTCCAGGAAGCTTTAAATTTTGTCCGAGAACAAGATATTTTTATTGTCGAGGCAATCGATCGATTAGGCAGAAATTATGACGAAATCATTGACTCAGTCAATTATCTCAAAAAGAAAAATGTGCAACTAATTATCACTAGTTTACCAATCATGGCTGAAGCAATTGGAAATCCTCTCCTGGATAAATTTATTAAAGATTTGATTATTCAGATATTGGCCATGATTGCCGAGCAGGAACGTACAGAATCTAAACGACGTCAGGCACAAGGAATCAAGATTGCTAAAGCGAATGGCGTTTATAAAGGACGTCCTAAGTTATACAGCGCAGACACAAAAGATCCCCAACGTCGCCTTGTTTATAAAAGCATCGTTGAGGATCTTGAGAATGGTGTTGCTATTTCAAAGATTGCTAAAGACTACAATGTGACTAGACAAACTATTTATAGAATAAAGAAGGAAGTTATTAGCTAAAGTGAAATGATTATTTTAAGCAACACTTCTTATATTTTTTCCCACTACCACATGGACAAGGAGAATTTCTTCCTACTTTTTCTGGCTTTGTTTGTGTTCGTGGAGTATCAGGCAACGAAAATTCCTTAAAATGGGGGACAAAGTGTTGCTTTAGGTAGTGGATTTTTCTCAAGTTATACACCAATTCTAATATATAAAACATTAATTCAAAGTTATCAATACAAAGCGAAGCAAAATCAATGAGATACATACTTTGAATATTATCTCTATCTCTAAATACTATTTTCTGCGTGACATAGTCAATTTCACTATCAAAATGCTGTATAGCATTTCTTTTCTTTGAATCTAAACTCTGAATCAGTAAACTAAATGGTTCATCTTTAATCATCCAACCTAATTTGTTACCCTTAAAAAGTTTAAGATAATCTTCATACGTTTTGTTTTCTTTTTTGAACGAATTATAATTACCTCTTACAGCTACATTGTTTAATCCAATGACGAAATCTAAGTTTTCAAGTATCCATTCATAACTTTTTGCATAAAAGGAAGTTAATTCTTCAAAATCAGCAGTCATTATCCCATATTTTTCTTTGTCAACTCTATCAAGATAAGAAAGAACAAGTTCAAAACCATCAAAAAAAGACACCTTTTCAGGTGCTTTTTTTATTTTATAAACTCATTCCCTGATCTCGACTTCGTTCTTTTTTTACCTCTCGGTTATGAGTTAGTTCAAATTCGTTCTTTTTAGGTTCTAAATCGTGTTTTTCTTGGAATTGTGCTGTTTTATCCTTTACCTTGTCTACAAACCCCTTAAAAACGTTTTTAAAGGCTTTTAAGCCGTCTGTACGTTCCTTAAGGAATTCCTTAGTGCTTTCATAGATTAAACTCACATCACGCTTTAAATCGCTTATTTTAGACTTTAAAGACTTGTTTTCTTCAAGCAACTCATTATAATCATTTACATTTTCATTAAATCGCTCTACAAGACCACTATATTTTTCTTTAACTTGCCCATGTTCTTTACTTAATTTTTTATATTCTCTCGCCATATCAGTACTCATGAGATTTCTAACATGCTGTTTTAACCTATCGTTATCTCTCGCAGCAGTCACTAAGTTTTTATAATCACGCTCCGATATAACAACATTTTTGGTTGGTTTCTTTTCTGTTTTCATTATTTCTTTTCCCAAACCAAACATGGACTTTTCACCCGTTGGCACTTCAACACTTTTCATGTGTCGTTTCGCTGGTACTTCTAAATCTGATTTAACTTTATCGCTATAAGCAGTCCATTCATCTTTTTTAACTGCTAAATTTTTTTCTAGAAAATCAATCTCTTTTTCCAAAGTTTGTTTTTTAAATTTAGCTGTCTCAATATGTTTACGGTCAGAGCCACGTTCACCACGCTTCAACTCAAAACCCTGTTTTTTCATATGCTCGGGGAATTTATCTTGTAGCCATAACAGTTCTTGACGATTAAACACATTTTTTCCTTGCAGTTTTCCATCACGCATAGGCACAACACCTAAATGCATGTGAGGGGTTTGCTCATCATTATGAACTGTTGCATAAGCAATATTTTGCTTGCCATATCGTTCGGAAAATAATTTATAACTTTCCTCAAAAAATCGTTTTTGTTCTCCTGGATCCAGTTGCTCAAAAAAATCTCGGTCAGATGTTACTAGCAACTCATTTACAAGAACAGCATCTTTCCTCGTTTTTCTTGTACCTGTTTTTTGTGATTCAATAATTTCTTTGACACGTTCGTTGTAATCAATATTTTTATCATTTTTCAAATCATAATTTTCACGTGTTCGCTCATGGTCAATATCATCATTCGTTCTACTTTTTCGCTCTCTTTGATTATGAAATTGCATGCCTTTTAGTCCAGCTGATTTCACTTTTTGCATTCTACAAACTGCATAACTCATATGTAAATCGCTCCTTTTTAGGTGGCACAAATGTGAGGCATTTTCGCTCTTTCCGGCAACCACTTCCAAGTAAAGTATAACACACTATACTTTATATTCATAAAGTGTGTGCTCTGCGAGGCTGTCGGCAGTGCCGACCAAAACCATAAAACCTTTAAGACCTTTCTTTTTTTTACGAGAAAAAAGAAACAAAAAAACCTGCCCTCTGCCACCTCAGCAAAGGGGGGTTTTGCTCTCGTGCTCGTTTAAAAATCAGCAAGGGACAGGTAGTATTTTTTGAGAAGATCACTCAAAAAATCTCCACCTTTAAACCCTTGCCAATTTTTATTTTGTCCGTTTTGTCTAGCTTACCGAAAGCCAGACTCAGCAAGAATAAAATTTTTATTGTCTTTCGGTTTTCTAGTGTAACGGACAAAACCACTCAAAATAAAAAAGATACAAGAGAGGTCTCTCGTATCTTTTATTCAGCAATCGCGCCCTTTAATGGAACAAAAAGATTTGAATTCCTGTTATAAAAAAAGGATCAATTTTGAACTCTCTCCCAAAGTTGATCCCTTAACGATTTAGAAATCCCTTTGAGAATGTTTATATACATTCAAGGTAACCAGCCAACTAATGACAATGATTCCTGAAAAAAGTAATAACAAATTACTATACAGATAAGTTGACTGATCAACTTCCATAGGTAACAACCTTTGATCAAGTAAGGGTATGGATAATAAACCACCTACAATTGCAATACCTGTTCCCTCTGATAAAAAGCTGGTAAAGTTAAGCAAACTCATTCCAGCACCAGCTTCCTGCTGTTTCAAGCTACTTGAAACAATTGTTGATATAACTGTTTTGGTGAACGAAAGCCCACCTAAAACAAATACGATTATAATTGTCATGAACCATGATGTTGTTTCTAAAAGAAAGGAAGCAGTTAAAAAGCTAACAGAAAGAAATGTAACTCCGATGTTTAACACGTATAAAGGACCTCTTCTATCAACAAGTATCCCACCAATGTAGCCGAAAATAATGACACTCATTGTTCCAGGGAAAATAATTACACTTCCGATTTCGGCAGTACTTAGCTGGTGAACATCTTTCATCATATAAGGAACCATAGAGACAAACCCTGCTACTGTTCCAAATATAATTCCCCCACAAAGAACTCCAATCATAAAAGGTATATTTTTCCCTAATCCGGGATCAACAAAAGGATCTGTTACTTTCCTGATATGTTTTACAAATATCAGGAATGACAGCACGCTAACGATAAGAAAAGAAATGCTATATGATGTTGTAAACAACATAAAAAATACAATGCCTACAGACATTAGTATAATTCCTTTGATATCAAAATGACCTTTTATCCTTACTTCTTTCTTTAATAATTTCATAAGAAACGGAACAGTGATAATTGTTATCATAGGAATGAGTAGAAGATAGGACCAATGAATATAATGGGCTATCATTCCACCAATCGCTGGACCGACTCCTTCTCCCATGGCTACTATCGATCCAATAAGACCAAATGCTTTACCCCTATTTTCCTTTGGAATATAGCGCGCAACTACAACCATTACGAGTGCTGGAAATGCAGCTGCACCAGCCCCTTGAATAAAACGAGCCATAATAAGTAAGGAAAAGAAAGAATGGCCAACAAACCCAATTACCGACCCGAAACAATTTATTATAATTCCAAATAGGAGTAACCTTTTGATGCCTAATTGATCAGATAGCTTTCCATATACAGCTGTTCCAATGGAAAAGGTTAACATAAAGGCTGTGTTCACCCAGTTTGTACTCGCAGGTGGTTTATTAAAATCATTTGCAATATCAGGTAATGAGACGTTCAAAACCATTTCATTTAATACGCTAAAAAAAGATAAAATGCAAAGCCAAATTAAAATTTGGTTGTGTCGTAAATTCGATTGTGAATAGGATGTATTCACATTTCACCCTCCAATAATGAGGGCAGACGTAGTTTATAGGGTTAATGATACGCTTCCCTCTTTTAATTGAACCCTGTTACATTCATTTCACTTCATAATTAATTCCTCCTTTACACTTTAATTCAAATCTTTATTAAAAAATATTTCATCTTATTTAACAAGAAACCATATTTATATAACAACATAAAATACACTAAGTTATTTTATTGAACATATATCGTACTTTATCTATCCGACTATTTGGACGACGGGGCTGGCAAACAGGTTCACCGGTAGTAACATGGTACCCTTTTAACTCTGTTAAACAAACACTACGTCCATTTGTAAAGAAAGTTAAATCACTACGATATTCTTGAATACACCGAGCAGGGATTTCTCCACTAAGAATGACCTCATTATTTTTCAATTGAGTGTCTACGATGTTCGCACAATATTTAGGAGCATCGTTGTATGCTCGTGAAAGATATTCCTGTGGCGCATAAATTTTAAAACTAAGATATGGCTCTAACAATTCTGTTCCAGCTTTTTTTAAGACTTGTTCCAATACAATAGGAGCAAGCATCCGAAAATCTGCTGGGGTACTAACAGGGCTATAGTATAAGCCATACTTAAAACAGATTTTACAATCCGTCACATTCCAACCATATAATCCTTGTTCGCAACCATAGCGTATCCCTTCCATAACTGCATTTTGAAATGATTGATTTAAGTATCCAAGAGAAACCGAGCTCTCATACTGCATTCCACTTCCCAACGGAAGCGGTGATACAGATAAACCAATGGAAGCCCAGAAAGGATTTGGCGGCACTTCGATGTGAATGGTATATTCTGCATTTTTTAACGGTCTCTCCATATAAATGACTGTAGGCTCTTTTAGTTCTATCTCCACATGATACTTTTCTTGCAACAGTGCACTAATCACTTCCATTTGTACTTTCCCTAAGAAAGAAAGTATAATTTCATGTGTCGTAGAATCCACATAATATTGTAGAAGCGGGTCACTGTCGGAGATTTCTAAAAGTGCATCAAGTAACATTTCCCTTTGTTGAGGTTTGCTCGGTTCAACAGTTGTTTGCAGCAGAGGGAGCGGATTTTCAATTCTCTCTCTCTGTGGCAATAGCTTTGTATCTCCAAGAACACTATTTAGCTTCAAAAACTCATTTTGCAAAATAACAATTTCCCCGGAATAAGCCTTATCAATTTTACATAATTCACCATTTATTGAAGTATACATTTCTGTAATTTTTATTTTTTCCTTTTCCGATATTCTAACCGAATCCCGCAAATGCAGGATTCCGCCATAAAGGCGTACATATGCAAGACGTTGTCTTTCTTCCGAATATTCAATTTTGAAGACATTTCCGCAAAGTTCAGACTTCTTTCTGTATGTTGATGAATAAAATTTATTCGTTATCACTTCTATAAGCTGCTCAATCCCTATGTTGCTTTTTGCGCTTCCATGATAAACAGGGTACAAGGAGCAATTCTGAAATCTTCTGATTTCCTCTTGTTCGAGTTCTAATGCTTCTAATGATTTACCGGACATATATTTCTCTAAAAGGTCATCATTTCCTTCTATTACCACATCCCATTGCTCAGGTTCCGTACAGCTCATCACACACATATTAGGGTGCAGCTCTACTTTCTGTTTGATTATAATTTCCATAGAAAGTTTCTCTTTAATATCCTGATAAACCGTTGATAAATCAATTCCATTTTGGTCAATCTTATTGATAAAAAAGATTGTGGGAATCCCCATTTTCCTAAGTGCATGAAATAATATACGAGTTTGTGCTTGTACGCCATCTTTTGCAGAAATCAGTAGAATTGCCCCATCTAAAACTGATAATGAACGATATACTTCTGCTAAGAAATCCATATGTCCTGGCGTGTCTATGATGTTCACCTTCGTATTTTCCCACTGAAAAGAGGTTATTCCTGTCTGAATTGTAATTCCTCTCTGACGTTCTAAAAGCGTATTATCCGTCCTCGTTGTACCTTTGTCCACGCTTCCTAATTCTGTAATCGCTCCACTGTTATATAATAAGCTTTCTGTTAAGGTAGTTTTTCCTGCATCAACATGAGCTAAAACTCCAATATTAATAATTTTCATGTGATTTTCCTCCATTCAAAAACCCAAAAGGGCATAAAAATCCCAGTGATAAATACTTTTATCACTGGGATTTTTATGCATAACCATAGGTATACAAAGCATACAGATATTCTCTGGATACTTTAGAATCACATGATAAAGGTATTCTTAAACTGGGTACAAAAAACTAAGCCCTCCTAAAAAAGGACATCTAATTATTTGTTCCTGCTATCAAATTGACAGTTTATTTAAGAATACCTTGCCGCATATTTATTAACTCCTTTTAAATAGTCACTTAAATAATAGCACGTAAGAGCATATTTGTAAAGGAATCTCCAATTTTTTATCAAAAAGAGTACATGATTACAAAGTATCTGTAATCATGTACCAATATTTGTTATTTTACAATCTTCCAATTACTCCCGTTCTTTTCAAGTACCAAATCAAATTGAGATACCTGCGTTGCTTTGGTCTGCTGGTCGATATACTCCACTGTCAGCGATACCGTGACTTGATTATCCTTACGATTGTGAATAGGATTTACCAGTTCTTGAAAGATGTACTCTTTTCCGATTGGTTTTAATATCCCGTCATTCACATAGTAGGAAAGTTCACTGGCTGTCGCTGTAGGATAGAGCTTGAAGAACGTCGTTAAAAACTCATTGATTTCATTGGTTGTAATGGAATCAACCGTCCCCTCACTTTCAATGGCTTTTGGTTTATAACTTGATTTCTTAGGTATGTTGGTAATGGTCGGATTCTTAACCAGTACCATATTTCCAGAACCATCTACATAGACACTCACTATATAAGCAGAGTGGACGGTCTTTGTATTTTCTCCCTCTGTAATGAGCTGGTCTACACTGTAGGTTACATTAAACTCATTGTCGCCAGTTGGCTCTACCGTCCATATCTGAAATCCTCTTACAGAAGACGATACAGGAATATCTTTGCGTACTGTATCAACATTGAGAGCTTGAAGTTCATCTGTCAGATAGCCTTTTAGACTTTCCATTCGATTATCAATGGACTTATCGGATTGCTCCCATGAATAGTAGACTTTCGCAAAGTTCTCTACAAAATTTTCTACATGATGAGTATCAACGTATTCCTTTTCTATGATAGTTGTTTCGTGAATAGTATGAGTATCTATAGCTGTAAAGTGCTTGAATATCGCAAAGCTGAAACTAAGCCCTAAAAGTACCCACAAGGCAATCACAACCTTTTTATGAGGATTGACCTTATAGACACGAGGTTTCTTTTCCTTTGGTATCTGTTTTTCTTTATTCTGATTTTTTCTAAATTTCATCATTAAATCTTCCTTTCTCATTGTTTGATTCGTCCTGCTCCCACTAAATGCTGTTGCCAGTAGGGGCTTGTTAAGTCGGCATAACCGATTGGGTCGCCTGCATGAAACATACGGTTATTGCCAAGGTATATCCCAACATGAGTAATATAAGAGCCAGCGTTATAGGTAGAATGAAAGAAAACCAAATCGCCAGCTTGTGCTTCCGATAGTGGGATATGCTGGGTCACATCATATTGCTGTTGTGCGGTTCGTGGTAAGTTAATTCCAGCTTTTCCATACGTCCATTGTGTCAGTCCGCTACAATCAAAAGAAGTAGTCGGGGAAGCTCCACCGTAAACGTATCGCCAGCCCTCATATTTCAGTGCTTCGTCCATGATGGCTTGTACCGTATCATCATCAAACTCTGTTGTGACAAGATACTGCGTTACCAGTTGCACATAAAACATATTGCCATAGTTGTATCGCCAGCCCCCATTGATAGGTATGGCTATGGGATTGGGGTAAGACACTTTTTCGCCACCTGAATACTCTTTTGAGAAACTTTGAGCCAGTTCAAAGGTATATTTATTTCCACGATTAGCCACATACCCTAAGAAACCACCACCATAATTGTAGGACTGGATAACCGATTCTAAATCTACACTGAGCCTTTCGCTACTGGCTAATAATTCACTGAAATACTTCACACCTTGCTTAATGGATTCTTCTGTACTCAATGAATTAGGTGGAAGACCGAGGGATTCCGAGGACTGCATAACATCTTCCGCAGTACCGCCCGATTCCACCTGTATAATCGCAAGAAGTATGTTGACATATTCTTCAACGCCATATTCTTTGGCATATTTTTCTACCATAGGCTTATGAGCCAGCACTTCTGCGGAAACATTCACACCTCCATAATGAATATTGGAAATTCCGCTGTCCTGTTCATCTGAAAATAAAATGGCAACAAACAGAAGCAGTGAGAAGACCATCAAGAATAGCCCAGAACCACCAATCACTAAAGCTTTCAGTTTCATGGTTTCTTACTGCCTTTCTTGATAGTGGCGGATTTTATTGGTGGTCTATTTCTAAGGTTTTGGCTTTGAACTCTTTGAACAGTAGACGGACGCTCTTTTGTGACTGGACGTTGTGAAGCTCTGTCTGCTGGTGTAGTTGAAGTTGCTGGCTTTTGAACTGTTCTTTCTTGTGTAGTACGGTTTTGTCGTTCCGCTTTTAAACTTAAAGAATCGGACTTAACTGCTGGACGCTCCTGTTTGGCTTGTTGAGATTCCATGCGTGAAGTCTGAATAGAAGATTGTTTTGCGGTCTGTCCATCATGAGATTGTTCTTGCTTAGTAGCTGGTCTTTCATGAACGGAAGAAGCTGGCTGTTTTTTCTGTTTGACCTGTTCCATTTCAGAGCGACGCTCTGCAATGGTTTTGCGTCTTTGTTCCTGCTGTTCCTTGCGTCCGCTGGCTCTGTCTGCTCTGGTTTGAGAAATACTGGAAGTTAGGTCACGAACATTTTCTTTTGCTTTGGATTTTCCTTGATACACTGCATATCTTGCATTGGTCGGAATATCCTTAACCTGTTCTTTGAGATTACCAGCAGAATCAACGATTTTATCTTTGGTATCAGCAACTGCTCCGATTGTTTGTCCGATACGTTTTCCAAGTGTTGATTTTTCCTGTCCGTCTGGACGGGTGTGATCTGCTTGTGTCCTACCAGAACTACCCGACTGTCCTTGTTTTCCTGTAGCACTGGCAATGGCAGAGCCAGCACCTAAAGCTGTCATGGAGCGTCCAAGTTTACGCTGTAGGCGGTGCATATGAGCGTGCATAAGCATACGAGGTTTTCTCATCACACGACTTCCCACACTTTGAGAATCGTTGCTTTGAAGCGAAAACATACTCATTAAATCGCTCAGTTTGAAGTAGATTCCTGCAAAGGTCACAATCTGTAAAAAGGCAATCAAAAAGAACGGATAACCAGCCGATAAGGTATAGAGCATGGTTGAAATACTAAAGGCTGTCGTAATAATCAGCGTGATTCCAGCTCGTGTCAAAATGGTATTAAAGAGTTTGATAATGGCTCGTTTTGACATACCATCAAAGGACGGAATCATGCTTAAAATAAAGCTCACAGGCAGAAACATGGCATAGATGATAAAAAGTACCTGCGAGAAAATCATGATTCCTGTTAGTAGGAATACGAATATAGAAATCCCGATATTGAATACAAAGAGAAAGAAGACTGTACCCAAACGGTTAATAGTTTTTGTAATCGTCATGTTCACATTGTTTCTGTCTTCGATTTCTTCTGCTACAATTTTTTCTCTGTCTTCTCCATTATTACTGTCTGGACTGGTTGAAAGTAGACTTTCCACACGGTCAGCACCAATACTTTCAATGTCTGAACTGTTGTATTGAAGCAGTAGCCACGGTTGCTGAACCTGTATGGAAAACAGGCTATCTCTGATTAAGTCCACGCTGTCCTTGCCTTGACTATCGGAATGGGGCATGACAATCTTCGTGCCAAGTGATAAACTGGCATTACTGATGTCTGATGAAAAGTCATTGATTTTTTTAATGTAGTCGGGAGCGTAGGCAATAAAGGAAGCCGATAGGATAAACACCAGCACAAAATTCATAATGGCATGAATTGCCTTTGTGGTTTCTCTCTTTATCAGTCCCGTATAGGCAACATAAACCCCAAGAACCAAAATCAAGAGTAAGAGGAATCCAACATAGAAACCCTCTGTTGAAAATCCGTTTGCACTCACACCAGCTAAGGTCTGCATATTCTTACCAATGGAATCTGCTGTAGCGGAAATGAAGTCTAAGGAATAGGCTTCCTGTACTAAGTAACCTGTCGCATTGGAAACATACAAACTGATTGTCCAAATAAAATTGGTAATGGCATATAGTCCATACATGACCTGTTTTCCAATCCCGTCCGACCAGTTCCACGGAAGCCAGCCCCAGCTATTATCCACATAAAAATCCAGTTGATAGTTTTCAAGTGGGTATCGGCTGTATTCATTTGCCACATTGACCGTATCATCTACCAAGCCCGCAGCTTGAACCACCGTTCCCAGCATGGCTAAAAGAAAAATGGCAATCACAAGTGTGAAAGCCACTGTCATTGCCACTTTACCTAGACGTTTCAGCGTCCAGTTTGATTTTATTCTGTTTACTATTGATGGTTTCACATTTACACCTCTTTTCGCACAGGTGGTCTGGTATCAAAGGCATGGAGCAGTTCTTCAAATACAGGGTGGAACTGTATCACACCGACACGACCATATAAATCACTGATAAGGCATTGCCCGTTTTCCAAATCACGCAATCGCTTCTGATTGTTTTCGTCCTCTGGGTCTACACCAAAAAAGGCTAAGGTCTTTTTAATCTCGTTAAGGTCAGTGGAACGAAATGCAAATTTTAAGCCGAGGTTATTTTTCAGTTTTTCATCTAAGAGGTCGTCTGTATTTTGGGTCACGAAATATACCCCAGCGTTCATAGCACGACCAGCCCGAACCAGCTTCATAGATAGTGTTTTTCCTTGTGCTACCTGTAAAAAGCTCCATGCTTCGTCTAAATCTACAATCTTGAAAATGCTTCGGTCTGTATGGATAAAGTCTAAAGCAAAGGTACTAATGACAATCAGCATAGCAACGGATAAAAGCTCCATAGTGGTATATTCCTCAAAGGAAGTTTCCTTGTCGGGAAGTACCAAGTCCGCAACCTGTATAATGTTCAGTTGTTTTTCTAAGCTGATAGACTGCTCCACATAACCATTACTGAATAATAAATGTGCAAAGTCATAGTCTGTAAAACTTTCGATATGGTCGGCTATACTGGTACTTAGTGGCGTATTCTCAACCCGTAATTCCTCAATCACTTTCATCAACCCTCGTACTTCACTATTGGTTACTGCACGAATGGCTTTTCTAAGGATTGGGAAGCGTTCCCCATCACGAGAGGAAATCCCCGTAAGGAATGTCAGAATATCAATAGCCAGTGATTCAGAATCTTTGGGATTTTTCATAATCACATAAGGGTCAAGTAAGCCTTTGTTTTTCTCATCAGAAGTCAGAGTGACGATATTGATTTCATGGGAAATCTCTGGCAAGGTTTCTTTCCATCTGCCACGTTCTGCTTTTGGGTCTACAATCACTGCTTGTGCCCCATAAAGCACCGCATAATAGACGATAAGGTTATTCGCAAAGGATTTACCACCACCCAGCGAACCAACAAAAGCCGACGCTAACGCATTGGTTACTGAACCCTTAACCCCTTGACTGGCAAGAGCAGGTTTCAGATAGACATTGCGTCCAGTATCTAAGCTGTAGCCAACATAAATCCCCTCATTTTCCCCCAGCATTTGAGTAGCACCAAAACCTAAACCAGCGAGGAAATCAGAGGTCACGTATTGAATATAATCATTCATATAACGCTTGCTGGCAGGTAAAAATTCTTCATGTAAGCCGAGCATATCCCCAAATGGTCGTACCAGTTTTACGCTTAAATCGTCATAAAAATCTTTCACTTCATTACAACGACGTTTGAGTTCGTCAAGATCATTTGCTGATACCCTTACCACATAAGACAGCTTGTACATAGATTCCTTGCTTTGGTCTAAATTGGTTTCCAGCTCATTCACACTTTCCAGAGCTTCCGCCACATTGGAGCTGGTTTCATTATCACTTTGCCAAGCGTGGTTATCCAAGTCTTTCAGTTCTTTCTTTTTATTGCGGACAGTAGATAGGGCTTTACGATTCGCTACAATTTCCACATTCATTGACGTATCAATCGGGAATGTAAATTGCTGTTGCTGGTAGTAGAAGATTTCAGAGGACGGGAAGTCCAGTTCTCCGACAATGCTGTTAATGGTAAAGTAAGCTACATAGACGGTTTCATCTTCCTGCTGGATTTTCAAATATCGCTGTTTTTCTTCCACCAAACAGCGAGTAGGCTTAATCAAGTCATAGTATTTAATCAGCGTTTCATTATCCAGCTTTTTCTTTGATAGATGGTACTCATACTCTTCATAGGCAGTGCCTGTCTGTCCGTAAAGGTGTTCAATCAGATAGCCGAAGTCGTCCTTATCTAACCTGCGGATTTTGAAACGACGAGAGATTTTATTTTCTAAGAGCTTTTCCATCTTCTGAAAACGCAGGATTTCATCATTACTCATACTAACAAAATCGCCCATCAGCTTATGGTTCACATCATAGACAAAATCAGACAAAGCATTTTTTGCTTCAACGGTAAGACTTTTCATAGAAAACTCCTGATCGTTGAGAAGCAACTTAAAGCCGATAAAGAAACGGTAGTTCACTTGATTTTCGCCAATCATGGATATTAAAGCGTCTGTCTGTTGGTCGATTTTGTCATAGGCAACCGCTTTGAGCTTGCCAGTGACTTCATTTTTGGAACGCTCTTGTGCAGAACGTATGCTGGATTCTGTACTGATTTGTAAAGCATGAATTTTGCCATCACGATTTTGTGCGATAAGCTGTCTGAAAGAATCATGCACTTGTATTTTCTGTTCTGGACTTAGAAATGAGTAATTGTAAGGAACAAGCTCATAGTAAGCATAACATTCCCCGTCTTTATTCCAGACGAGATTGTTTTCAATGTATTTAATTGGATATGCCATAAAATTCACTCCTAACTGCTGTAATGGCTTCTTGTGGCTGGTTTCTGCCAAGCGTTACTTTTTTTCCTGCATAGGTCAGCTTTGGTCGCAGTGCATAAGCAATGACAGACTTCAAAAATCCATAAGGCTTTTTACCATCAAAAGTTTTTGTAGACATAAACCATGTGAAAGCCACAGGAATCCCAAAGTATTTGAGAAATGCTCCCTCTATCATGGAAAGAGGGGGCAAGTTGCCAAGTATCATCACTGCAAAGAGTGACACGACAAACCATGTCATTTGCGTAAAGGTTATGGGAAACGGAAGTCTAAAATCATTGATAGAATACAGTACCTTTTCCACAGACCAGATACTGGTATAGCTTCGTATTTTCTTCATGTAATCAATCCTTTCATAAAAAATAGGGGTAGCTGATTGAGCCACCCCGTAAAATAGAAAATCTGCCAGTAGTAATGTACCGACAGATTTAATAGACGATTTCAAAAATCCCATGATTGGTTGAGATAAACGTTCCTGAAAGGTCTAAATCCCGACCATAGGCTTGATAATCAATATAGTTTTGAAGACTAGCTGGTACTTCGCCTAAAGCACCCGTTTCTTCAATGTAGTAGCGTGCCACGTCATACATATCATCACAATCGGAATGAATGATAATATCCTCTTGATGTTCGCTTAGTTCTTCAATGCTTGAAAAATGAGTGAGCAGAGCAGATAGCTCCGATTGTAATTCTTCGGGTAATTCCGATACCATTTCCCATAGTCGATTGAGTTCGCCAATGGAAGTGTATTCGTCAACCGTAAAGGGTAACTCGTAGTCATGAATGGCGTATTCCTCATATTCATCATTCAAGCCGATTTTCTCTTTGACTTCCTCAAAGTCAATGGGAAAGGTAAACCACGCACCGACCAATTCGCCCTCATTGTATTTGCCTAAATTCGCAATATAGACTTGCATATCGTCCATATATTCACGTCCTTTCTTTGTAGAGATTCAAAAATCCCTACCGCACTTCGTTTGGTGTACCATTCCTTTGCGGAACATAAGAAAACCACTTATATTCCACAAAAGAACGGTTTTATTTAAGCACCAATAATGCGATTGAATAGCTCTAGTAAAATGTCTTTTACTCCAGCAGCGTTGAAGACTAAGCCAACCGCAATAATCGCAATAATTAAAAAGCCAATCAGTTTGCTAAACTCACGCTTGAAGCCAAGATACAAGCCAATCACAACGATTGCTAAAAGCACCAGTGATTGAGCGTTTGATAGAAACCAGTTATAAAGGTTTTGTCCAAAATTCATAAAAATGTTCTCCTCTCTATATTCAATGAATTTGTATTTGAGTTATTTTTTTGTTGTTATCACGTCCTGTTCTTTTACTGACTGTTGCTTCAAAATCTTCTTGTGTCGGTCTGTCAGTTTCGCATGGTCGAGAATGTCTTTTACAACCTGCGTCTGGTTGATTTCATCAAGTTTAATCGCAACCTTTAAGGTCGGGGCAACTTGATGAGATAGCCAGTTCAGCGTCCTTTGGAAGGAGTAAGGCTCTGGTTTTGTGGTTAGTTTTAATCGTTCACGATTGTTCCCAATAAACCAAGCCCATTCTTCATTCAGTTTCCAATCAGAACGAGGTTTGGAATCGTCTTTATCTACAAAACGGATATACCGATTGATAATTTTAAAGGCGGTATGCTCTGGATTGTCATAGACGAGTAAATCACGGACTGCATAATAGGCACGCTCATTTTTCAATCGAATCTCAAAACGGTTTTTTACTTCTGCGTCTTCAATGGGAATATCATTTTTCTTGTACTGCTCGTAGTCCTTTTCATAGATACAGAAATAAACTTCACTTTGTAATGAACCGATATAGAGGGTGTTTCCCATACATTCCTTTTCCTCTTTGCGTACCAGTTCGCCACTGCGATAGCTTTTAAAACTGCGGAAGACGGAGATACATTCTTCCTGTTGGCACTTTTCAGTGAGTACAGGGATATTTAAAATCCCTGTCTTATCGTTAATGGCAAGGTCAAGGCGTTTCATCACACCGCCAGCCACCAAAACGTCCATAAAGAACTCATACCAGCTTCTTTGTTGTGCCAGAAGATAGCTTTCAAATTGTCTGCACCCACGACCTTTCAATTCCACCAGAACTCCTTTGTCCAGTTCATGGGAGCAAAGGACGAATATGTCGCCTAAAGCATAATGCTCTGAATAAGAATAGAAACCATAGTCCTCATGAAGAAAATAGGACAGTTTCAGTTGTAAGATGTTTTCGACCACCTGCTGTACGTCTGTTGTCGGAAAGCGAATTCTTACATAATCAAACAGCATTTCAAGGGGAGCGTCGGGATTGAAGCGTTCCAGAGCTTCCCAAAGGGACTGCTGTAAATCCTCTGATGGCTTGACTTTTCCTGTTTCAATATCGCTTAGATACTGCCTTGTAATACCAGTCGCAACAGCTAAACGGTTTTGAGATAGTCCATAAGCCAAGCGTTTTTCTTTTAAATGCTGTAACCAAGTTTGTTCATTCAGTAAAAATCCCTCCAATCAAAAAGGCGTATGTCAACTTTTAAAGCCCATTTGACATACGCTGAAATTTTGTAAATCCCTTGTAACCAAAGGATTTTCTAATGTTTTTTTGACTGTTTCCTGTCGATTTGTACCCCCCTGTTAGATACGGGGGGTTAAGTGCTGGCGTGGCTATTGCCACACCAGCCAGCAAGATCAGTCCACACCTGCGACTTCCGCTTCGCACGTCGCCTGCGTGGACTGTCTGCTGTTGGATAACTTTTTAATTTCCTCCAAGAAATCATATCCTTTTGGTACAAGGGGAGTATAAAACTCTGATATGACACTTGTTCCTACATCAACATAGCCACGACCTTTGATTCGCTTTAAGAAGAAATCCTTTTGTACGTCACTGCCAAACATCATGCCATAGCCCATTTCAGACATACGACCTAAAGCCACTCTGAAATTAAACTGATCACGGATTCCGTCGCCTAAATATTTTGCGTCTGGACGTTGACAAGCCAGTATTAGAAAGAAGCCAGCTTGACGACCTAACATGACAATCTGTTTCAGCTTATTCATAACTGCGGTGTTTTCTTTTGTTCCCAGCATTTCCATGAAAGCGACGTATTCATCAAAGATTAAGAAGTGTGCCGGGAGACCTAAGTAAGCATAATTTTTGCCAGTCTTATAGTTCTTCATCTGCTTCATTTCCTCACTACGTTTCATCATTTCTTCATAGAATGTTTCAATGCAAGAAAGCAAGTCTTCTTTTCTATAGTAGACATTTGCCATCACAGAACCTAAGTCCGCAAGATCAGCATTTTTCGGGTCAAGAATATACAGTTTTGAATCTGTATGAAGCAAGGCTTCAATCAGTGTCAGTATAAAGTAAGTTTTACCGCCACCTGTACCACCAGCAATCAACATATGAGGGAGCTTATCATATTCCCACCATACGTTTTTCATTAAGCGAAGTTTACCATCTTTAGCTTCTACTTCATCAATAGAAATACGACTGGCTATGGTGTCATAGAGCAAAGTATATTCCACATAGGAATCCTTTAACTCTTTATCCGTCAGCTCACAGTACAAGCCACTCTCTAATTTCTTTTCCAAGTGTAAGAGTTGGTCTTGATATTTTCCCAGCGTGATTTCCACCCGTATCTGTATCAAGCCATTTTTAAGTCGATAATACATTTTAGGGAAGTAGGTTATCTTTTCCTTTGTACGACCAGCACTATCTTTAAAGAAACCCTCTGTTTTGACCTGTTCAGATTCATACCACTTGTTTTCAAGTATCATCTTTGCCAGTTTTTGACGGTGGTAAAGTTGTTTAACCGTATCATAGCGAACCCGTTTGAATACAAACGCTACCAGCAAGCAGATAAGAATTGCGACACTGAAACTGATAATTAAATAGGGAATGTCAATCTTATCTGCTTGTGATAGGTTAAAATCCTGCCAGTTGATCTGCTGGATTGTCTTCACATGAAACAGTCCGACAACCAGCAGGAAAACAGGCAGGAGTGACGCTATCGTAAAATGAAAGACTAAATCTTTACCAGATGGGCGAATCCTTTTACCACGCTGTTTCATGCGAAAAAGTCTCCTTTCTACCTAGCGACTATTTGTCTTGTGTCGGTTCTTTCTTTGCTTGTGGTTGAGCTTTGAATGAACTAGAATCCTTTGTCAGCACAATATCGTCTGCCTTGATATACCAGTCAACATCTGCTCCTTGATAGGTGGCAGTAGCAACGGTGTCCGCAATGGGATTGATAAGTTCCACCCGTGCGTTATAATCAAACTCTTTCAAAGGCACGCTGGCAGGAATACTTACTTGAATCATGCGTCCTTGTCCTTTGGATTTTAAGTCATAGGTACGTTCCTTGATTTCATCTGAAACCGACCCGTCTTCATTTTGGATTCTCACTTCACGACGTAGAGCAGAGAATTTCAATTCTCCAAAAGTCGTGTCTTTATCTAATACAATGCCATTTGCTAATCTCATCATTTTTCCTCTCTTTCTTTATTCTTTTATCATGTCGTCAGCATGTAAAAGGTAATTTGTAAAACCACGAGTGCCGATTTTGTAGCCCTCTGCGGTAATACGTGGATTGACTAACTTCACACGTTCCTCAAAGCCGAAATGTTTTTCGCCAGCTTCAGCAGGAAGCACCACCACAATATCATCTGCTCTTTGAACATCAGAATAGAGATTATAGCTTCTTGATAAGACAGTTAGCCGTCCGTTGATTCTTCGCTGAACGACTTTATCCTCGCCAGCAAATTCTAAATTGCCGAATGTTTTTTCCATGTTGGGAATCACAAATTTAAGTTCCATATTTTTACCTATCCTTTCTTTTTTATTGGCTGAATGAATGTTTGATGGTCTTAAAGAGTGGGGAACGACCTTTTGATTCTTGATTTTTTGTTTTCATAAGTTCACTTCCTTTCAAAATCGGGTAAAAAAATAGACACCTCATTTTTTGAAGTGTCTACCTATTAAATATTCAAATTTTATTGGAAGTATCTTTATATCTTCACTTTTCAAGGATAAATCGTCGTATCAAAGCTCATTCATAAGTAGTAAATTAGTAGTAAATTGAGTGGTTTTGACCTTGATAAAGTGTGATAAGTCCAGTTTTTATGCGGATAACTAGATTTTTATGCTATTTTTAATACAAACATTTGATAAGCTATTTGCTTTCGTTCTAACTCTACTAACATTTGCTCGGTCTCATCTAAATGAAATGTTTCATACAATTCTTTTCGCATTTCAAAATTATCTCCCTTTGGATTTGCAATTTCTTTTTTGTACTCATCAAGAAACGATTGAGGTACTGTTAGCATGTACCCATTTCCAAAAACCAATGCTAGTTCGGTCTCATCTGTTAGAAATTGAGCAAAAAGCAAATAATAGTCAAAGTGATTATATTGTTTTTGATTTAGCTCTTCCATTATTTCTTCCATGTCCATGCCACTTTCTACAAATGTTACATATTCATTTTCTGAATAGTATTCTTTCCTAAGAATTATGCAATTAAGATAATTCTTTACCCATTTATCGGTCTCTAAAAATACTTCCATGATATAATGGTCGGTCTCAAATCGTAATAGAGTGGCATCATTTTCCATCGTTGGTGAAAGTGTAAAATAATTAACCTCAGCTTCTACTTTTAAAACACTTGTATGTTTTTCCTTATATAGCTCTTGTTCCACGCTATTTACAAATTCTTTTAGCTCTTCCATACAACTAAATGAATGTTTCACTCTTCTTGTTACCTCATTTAGATGCTCCCTATTTGTCAAGAATTGACAAATATCTTCCATTGTTAGTTGATAAACTACATTACTCATTTTCGTTATCCTCCTTTTTCATGATGTAACATGCGCCATACTTGTTGACATTTTCAAAGTAGTCCATCCATTCACTTGAAACAGTCTTGGCTTTTTTCGTTTCGACAAATTTTGCATACGTTAGTTCTAAAGCTTGGTATTCAGAAGGTTTGATTGTGCTTGGTTTGACGCCTACTTCCAAGCATAGTAAGGCTTGGAAAAACCATTTGTTATTTTGCTTTTTCAGTTCTTCTAGTGTTCGATAGTACGTCGCAATGAGGTTCATTTCGACACCTGATTCAATCATTTCTTCCACTGCGACTGACAATTTCTCTTTGTAATGCTTTTTGGGTACACGTGTTTCGTTGTATAGAAATGTCATATCCTCCATTTTTTGTGCCATTTTATCCAAAGGTAATTTGACAAATTCATCATAATAATTTTGAGCCATAAGTTTATCTTCCTTTCTCTTTAATTAAAATGTAATCGCCGTAAGATAAGGTATATTTTTTCCCACATGTTTGACATTGATACAAATAATAGCTTTTGATACATTTCGCTCTTTCTCCACAATCACATTCAATAGTATGTGGTGCATGGTAGTTTGGGAATAATTCGCTGAAGGGAACACCCCAATAATCAAATTTCTTTCGCATGATTGATTTTGCCTCCTCTGAGGAAAGGTTTTATTTCCTTTCGTTAGTTCTTTCTTTATTGATTTGTTGGCCAGAATGAATCGACTAAAAGCGACAAGGACAAGGGCGCGCAGCGTGCCATTTACCCTTGTCCTTGTCGCTTTTTGGTGATAAAAGGCAACTTGTTGCCGGTCTGGCAAATCAATAAAGATCTAACGAACAGGAACGAACCTCTTGGTGAGAGGAAGTTTTTTCTATTTTGTCTTGCTTTGCAAGCCCCTTTATCTTAGTGAACGTGCAACGTTCACTTCCTTTCTTCTCGAACGGCGGTGGCGGTTGGAGTGAGAGAAAGATTTTTCAATTGAGAAGGCGCTTGTACCTTCCTAAACAGGCCTTTTCCTGTTTCTATGTAAAATAAAAAGAGCTGCAGTCCTACATTAGGATTGCAGCTCTTCTTTTATATGCCCATCGATCGCGTAAAATGATCGGGGTTTCTAATTTGCATTGATTCAATGACTAGTTGATTTCGCTTATTGAAGTGACCTGTCACTGAAATAGTATACTTGCCGTCTTCCAAAATCAGCAATTTATCCGCTATTTCTATATGGCCACTACACAATTAATTGGGTCATGACTCGTGCATAATGTAAATCGCACAAGCAATGGCTGTGTCTTGATCACCCGAATTTTATCAAGTAAACCAGTATAATGTTCCATCGCGATCACCTCGCTAAAATTATAGCAAAAACAGCTAAAATTGAGAATTTTTATTCGATTTTAGATATGCTATAATAGTCAAGACAGTAAAGTTTGAAGACGGTGGCGACTTCTGGAAAGGTGGTGGTGCTTATGAATGTAAGTGCTAAAATCTATGAAAGGAGTAAGCCTTTTGTCCGCATATGAGACAATTCAAACCATTCTTGGTTTTGGTATGTTTACCATTGCTTTGATTAGTTTGATTGTAAATATGCTTAAAAATGACAAAAAGAAATAACCGTCTACTTTAGCAGGTCAGCGGTTATTTCCAAATAACTAATATTCTGCCACCGTTCTTTAATCGGTGCTGTTAATGAGGGGTTGTTAGCGCAACTCCTCTTTTTCATGTTCATTATAGCAATATTTCGCAAGAAGTTCAACGATTTCCCGTTAAACCTACATATAAAGCGGTAGAATAGCCGTAAGTATAACAGCTGTCGCTGCTATTGTGACTTTAGTCAATCGCCAAAAGGAATTATCCTTTCCTACTCTTTTTAAAAGATAAAAACAGACAAGATACACGAATACAAGAAATAGTGATCCTTTCGCAATTCTATTTACCAAAGGATTTTCAGTGACACCCAAAGAAATCCCGTCTATAAATGCAATAACGGGTATCAATAGATCCATCGTCAGACTAATGTTTTTTGCCATGCTTACTCCTTCTTTCTCGAACTAAAACGGTAGATCATCATCGCTAATATCGATTGATTGTCCACCAAATGGATTCTGTGAAGCGTTCAATCCATTGTTGTTAGGCGTCGCTGTATCCCGTTGTTCAAAGGTGGCGGTGCTTGGACTGGTGGACGATTGATCAGCGTGCGCACGGCTCTCTGTCGCTGCTTTACTTTCTAATAGTTGAAAGTTATCTGCTACAACTTCAGTCACATACACACGTTGTCCTTGCTGGTTGTCATAAGTCCGCGTTTGAATCCGCCCAACTACACCAATCAAGCTACCTTTTTTAGCTAATGTCGCCATTGTTTCTGCTGGTTTGCGCCAAATCACGCAGTTAATAAAATCGGCTTCTCGATTGCCGTTTTGATTCGTGAAATTTCGGTTAACGGCTAGGGTAAAAGTCGCTACTGCAGTACCACTTGCAGTATAACGTAAATCTGGATCTTTGGTTAATCGTCCTACTAAAGTTACATTATTAATCATTTTTATCTCTCCATTTCTTGATTCATTTGTTGTGATCTCTTAAAATTTTGTTTTCGTTCTACTTTCTCTTGCTCTACAATTGATTGCATCAAAGAATCGACGGAAGTTAGTGTCGATTTGAAAGAAATGTCTTTGGCAAAATAATTTTCTTGTTGGTATCTTTTCCACTTTTCCCTCAACCCCTCATCCTTCATCAATTGAGGCATTTCCTGATTATACAATTTTTTAAACACAGATTGATTATTTCTTTCCTTGAACGTTCCTTGAACACTCTTATACAAGTTTTTCTCATCGATACGTTCTAGTTTTGGAATCATATACAGGTCATAAAAGTCTTTCATGCGCGAATTATCTTTTCCGAAACTAAACGTAGCATGTAATTTTTCAGCTAGAATTTGTTCCGTAGGATAAGCTGGAATATGAATCGTTTTATCTTCAAACATTAATTTGTGTTCATACATCAATGCCGCTGGAATAATAGAATCACCTGAAGTAATATCTAATTTAAATGGTACACGTGCATTCTCAAGATAAGCAATAAACTTTGCTTGAAAACCTGGGTAATAATCGGCTTCCCTCGTCTCTGTTAATCCCTTTAATTCAAATCGAATTCCGTCTTTTGTGGGATCAGCTGTTAACTCAGAAAAAACAGTTTCTAACTTTTCTTTTGTTAGTTTCGAATTTCGATAAGTCGTATCAATATCAACAGTTGAACGGTTTTCTAACCCGTATTTTGATCCGATCAGAAATCCCCCTTTTAATACAAAATCATCATGATAAGGAGATTCAACAATACGTTCTAATAATTTTTCCATCATATAATATCTTTGGACAATTTGTGGATTTAAATGTTTCTCTGTTGCGAAATTTCTCGTTTTTGCTTTAAATTGTGTCGGTGTCATTCACCTTTACTCCTCTCAATAAAGTGGCAACATATACAAAGTCATTTCTTTTGGTGATTTTAAAATATCCATGTATCTTCTTAGCTTATTTGTATTTCTACTGGTACTTGTCATATATTCTTTTAATGCTTCTTGTTTTACCTCTACGCTTGCTTTGTATCTTGGATTCCACATATCACATAACGTTCGCTCTAAATCATAGACTAAAATTTTATTGCCGTAAAAGCTTTCTGTTTCTGTGATTCCCAGGTCAAAATTTTCTTTATTCGTGTAATGCGGTTGAATAGCATACTCGTCTAATTTCTCCTTTGAAACATTGTATCCTTTAGGAAACATCATATTGATCTTTTTAGGGATATACGTTCCGACTTGAAAAAGATCGAGCGCAGTCTCATGAGAAAAAATACCTCTGGAATAGATACTTTGAGCGAGATACAATTCATCCACGAACGCTTCTTTTAAGATATAGAAACCTGGTGCTACCTTTTCTATTTTGTCCTTCTCGGCTAATCGATCTAACGTCATAGGCGATAAACCTTCACTTCTAGCATCCTTCAAGGATAGATTCCCATTATGTTTATCAAAAATGCACTGGATTTTGTCTTTCATTGCTTTTCCCCTAAAGTTAATATAAAACTAACATGACTATATCACGTTAGTTTTATATTAACAAGAAAGATATTTATCGATCTAATTCAATTTCTTTTTGAATCCGTTGCTGGTTCTTTAATTGCTGCAGTCTTCGTTTACTGGCACGCATTTTCTCCTGTTCTGAACGAATTTTGGCTTTTTGATTTTCGATTTCTTGTTGTTTGTGTGTTGTATTACGCATAAGATTAACCCTCCATTATTTTGTAGTGCGTCGTGTTCTTTTCTTGAAGCTCGTTTTTTTCTTTTCAGAAAATTCAAAGCCTGTAGTGAAGTCTTCTTTTAAAACAATCGTTGCTTCAAACGAACCCTTCTGACCTTTTAACCCTTTCACTGGTTGGCTTGTTCGGCTATTTTGAATAATCTCCTTCAGCTGTGTCGCTGTGAGTTTCTTTTTGGCAATCGTTGTCCATAATTTAAAATCACAGACTTCAGACGTACATGCTGCCACCTTTTGATAGAGTAAGACTTCTTGTTCCTGGCATTTTGGACAAATTCCTAAATGACGCGCGGCTTCTTGCTTTTCACTGGCTGCTTTCACTTCTTGTAACGTCGATCCAAAATCAGTGGATTGGATTTGCCCTGGGACGACTTCCAATAAGTGAGAGACAAATTTTTGGATATTGGCTAGAAAAGTGGTTTGTGTTCCTTTTCGTTCTCCAATCTTTAACAAGTAGCTTTCCCATTTGGCGGTCATTTCGGCGCTCGTAAGCAGCGGCTCTTTTTCCACGGCTTGGCAAAGCAAAATCCCTTTATTCGTCACCACGAGCTTATTTTTCTCTACCTTGATATATTCCTTTTGTTTCAAGGTTTCAATAATATTCGCCCGTGTCGCTTCTGTACCGATTCCTTCCACTTCTTTCAATATGGATTGCGCTTCTTCACTATCCACGGTTTTCCCAGCTGTTTTCATCACCGTGATCAACGTACCTTCGGTATAAGGTTTTGGTGGCTTGGTTTCTTTTTCAAGGACTTGTAGATCTACCGTCACCATTTCTCCTTTTATCACTTTAGGAAGTAGCGGCTCTTCTTCCTTCTCTTTTCCGTCGCTCTCTTTTCCAAATAACTTCTTCCAACCTAGATCTACCGGCACTTTTCCGATTGCTTTTAACTGAAGCTGCTGAACCTGCGTCAAGATCGTTGTTTCTTCATAGGTATATTTTTCCGCAAACATGGCCACCGTTGTTTTTAACACTTGTTCATAAATGGCCTGCTGCAGTGGACTTAGTTGTTCAAATGCCGCTGCCGTCATGACCGTTTTTGTAGGAATGATCGCGTAATGTTCCTGGACTTTCTTGTTGTTCACATACCGACTATTCGGTGTATGAATAGGAGTAGGAATCGCTTCGGCTTTTAAAAAATGCTTGTATTCATCTAAGTGATCCAACAGATACGCATATTCTCCTTCTGTAATATAAGGGGTATCC
The DNA here is from genome assembly GCF_040887125.1 of Enterococcus sp. C74. NCBI lineage: Bacteria > Bacillati > Bacillota > Bacilli > Lactobacillales > Enterococcaceae > Enterococcus > Enterococcus sp. C74. The sequence goes on from NZ_JBFOFA010000010.1 coordinate 37,110, forward strand.
GTTCGCGGATAGCTTAGATATTTTCCTTCATACAACCCTTGCATGGCTTCCAAAGTATCTTTGGCACTAACTTTCATGAGTTGATTCATTTTAGACTGAAGGCTCGATAAAGAAAAAAGACGTGGGCTAGCCGCACTTTTTTTCTCTGTTTCAACTTGAAGGATCGTACCTGGTTGCTTTCCTAATTGAACCCCTTTTTCTTTTAAATAGGCTTCAAATGCTTCTTGCGTCTCTTGGGTTTCATTCGGATTAAGCTTCGCATCAAATGAGCCATTTTGAGCGATTACTTGGGCTTTTACTTCAAAATAAGGTTTTTTCTTAAAATTTCTAATCTTTTCCTGCAATTGATAAATCATGTAGAGCGTTGGGGTTTGGACTCTACCTAAGGAAAAACTTCCTGGTATGCCTTTTTTTTGTAGTAAGAGACTGTATAATGGGCTGCCGTTCATCCCAATTAACCAATCAGCGATCTGACGTGCTTGAGCTTCTTCGAATTTCGGATAAGTTTCTTCTGCGTCTCGTAACTGCTGGAATCCTTGATAAATCGCTTCTTTTTCTAATGAATTGATCCAAAGTCTTTTAAATGTTTTTCCCTGATCTGCGCCTGCTTGCTTAATGATCGACCAAGCAATCAATTCTCCTTCACGATCGCTATCTGTCGCAATAATAATGGTATCAGCCGATTGAAGTTGCTGCTTCACTACGTTAAATTGCTTTTTCTTATCTTTAGGAACATGATAGCGATAATTTGTAGGGAAAATAGGCAAATGTTCTAGTGACCATTGTTTCCATTTCTCATCGTACATATCAGGAGAATCTAACTCGACTAAATGACCAAAGCCATAAGTGATTACAATTTCTCCTGAAAATAATTGATCTTGAATTTCAAAATAACCGTCTTTTCGAGTGGCTTTAGAAAAGCTTTCTGCGTAAGCCTTCGCTTGTGACGGCTTTTCTGCTAAAATAACGGTTTTCATAATAATAACTTCACTCCCTTTCTTGTTGTCTGCTTTGTTGAAACAACATGGCACGTTTTTGTTTTCTGATTTCTTGTTGCTGGATCTCATGCTTCAATTGATCGTTCCAATCCTTTTTCACTTCAGATACGAATTCATGTTCATGATTTTTATAGCCTTTATAGTATTGCTCTGCCTTATAAGAAAAGAGAATGCTTGCGTTTACATCTTTTAAATCGGTTTTTTTACTGTAGAATCGATCAAAATTATACGTGCCATCAGCGCGTTCACATGCTTTCAAATCTTTTGCAACGCTTATACAAGCAGCTTTTAAATCAATCGTTTCTACTTGTTCATTGACTGCTAATTTCTTTCCAAACGTCGCTTTTACTTCGTGTGCAGAAACCAATTGGTTGGTTTGTTTTAAATTGTTTTCTGTTTTGTGTATCGCCATAATTGCTTCAGGTGCAACATTCAGCTCTTTCCCTATTTGTTCATAAATAGGTTTGTACTCTTTTGGTACTTGCCAATCATTTGGTATTCCTCGTTCACACCGTATTTTCTTATTCGTAAACGGATCAACAATTCCCATCAGTTGTTCCTTCTCATAAAAAATATGGCCTGCACGGTCATTATCTACACAAATCTCAATCGATTGAGGAAATGTTTGTTTCTGACTTAATTCGGCTATTGACTCTTGAACATAATGACTAATCACATGGTGTTTTAAGCCTTCCATCGAAACTAACCAGGCATCTTGAAGTTTATCCCGATTCAACGCTGCATAGCTAAGTAGATCAATACTACTTTCAAAGAATTTTAAGTTTTTCGGATCACCAATTTTTAAATTGAATCCATGATTCGCTGTTGAGTTCTTATCAATATGTTTATACGTTCCTCTTTCACCGAACCGCTCAAAGTCTATCTTCGTTCCTTGATAACTTGCTCCAACCGTTTCTTTTGTCTGTGGGTCTTTCCATAAAAAAGCGACCGCATGATCTAAACGATCGTCTCGAACTAAGAAATTTTGCCGTTCATTTCTTGGCTTTAATTCGGCCAGCAACCCTTCGTTTTCCGCATAATCAATCAACCAACCTGGTAATTTACGTTCTTCCTTTAGATAGCTTCTACCTTTTTCTGTGAGTAGTTGGTAATCTTTAGGGTGATCTTTATATTGTTCTGTTTCAAAATGTAGATTATCGACTCGTTCTACTTTATTTTCACTCTTTAGAATAAAATCAGTTGCTGCTTTAAATTGTTGCTTGGGATCTTGAATCTCTTTTTCTATGAAAAAAAGTTTAGCTAATTCAATGATATCACCATTAATATTTTGACTGTTCCAATAAAAACGTTGTTTTCTTCGATCAAAAACAAAAGAATCATGGTCTTCTAAACGATAGTCTCGTCCTTTATTGACCACAGCCATTCCATTGTTCCGAGCAAAATCTACGATATCGATTTGTTTACATCGATCAATGAGACTCATTTTTTTCTTGGTCATTTTCAAACCTCCTAAAAGAAAAAAGACTATCCGATTTTTCAGATAGTCTTTCTTGTTTGTTTTATACGCGTTCTTTTTGTGACAATTGTTGTTCATGATAAATGGCATTTTTTCGTTGAGCTACTTCTAACACCGTTTCGATTGGAAAACGAAATTGAGTTCCTAAAGCAAATTCTTCTGAAGGTAATGCGGTTTGTATCTCTTTCCCATAACTTTTTCCTTTTAAAATCACTTGATTATTTCTGGTGTCTTCCATAAATGCTGCTTCTTTTAAGCATAGAGAGTTACTGTTTTTTACTTCGTTCACTTCCCCATTATTAACATCAATCCATAATTTATCAGAAGTGATAAATGGTTTTAAATCTAATTGTTGCTCTTTATTTATTTCTATTACTTCTTTTTCCCAGTCTGCTTTTAACTCTGACATTGATTGATCATTATCATCTAATGGTTTCCACTCTTGATCAACGGGATCTTTATACTCTAATCCAAATGGATTTAGAGAATATTGATAGAAATGTTCTCCTGTTGGAGATTTTAAATAGCCATCTCCATTTTCTTCATTACTGTGCCATTCCCAGCCTTCTAATTCTTTTGCTTGTGCTGGTGTAACTTTTATTAAATCTGTTTCATTCAATTCCATTTTATTCAATTCCTTCCTATCATTTAAACTATTCTTGTATTTGTTGATACGTACAACATTAAACCCTTTCTACACTTTTCAATTCTTGGACGTGGTACATTTCTTTTTTTCTTTGTTCGACATCTGCTAAAGTTGCTTGTGAGAAACAAAATTGCGTACCTAATGCAAATTCTTCTGAAGGTAATGCGGTTTGTATCTCTTTCCCATAACTTTTTCCTTTTAAAATCACTTGATTATGCTGCGGATCTTCAATAAACACTGCGTCCTTCAAGTGTAACGTTCGCCCCGTATCTTCTTCCATGACTTTCCCGTCTTTCTTATCGATCCAAAGTGAACCAACATGAACTTCAACTTTATTATCTGCAGCAATGAGTTTATCCATTACTCGGCCGCTATCTTCGTCTAACACTTTTCCTGTTTTTGTGTTGATCCAAAACGTTTCACTTGGAACCTCAACTTTATTGTTTGATGATTCATTAGCTATTTCTTTTGAATTGATTTCTAAATTGTTTTCTCTATATAGATTGATTTCCGTAGAAATGGTTCGAATGAATTCATTTGCGACACGGCTGACATCATTCATGATTTTCCCACGTTCCGCAGCTTCCTTATCATCCAAAGTCTGGCCATTTTTCGTCCATGTCGCAATATAAGGAATAGCTTTCTCAGACGTATCCATTCCAAAGTGCTTGCACACAATATAAGAGGTCATTTCCGCCTGCAGTTCTTTTGTTGCGGTATCTAATTCTGAAAATTTGTGCATTCTGGCATGCGCTAATTCGTGAATACTTGTAGCTAAATGCTGCGTAGGAGTATTTCTAGTATTCATGACAATTTCTTCTTGGCCAGTAAATTTGTTATAAACATACGCCCCATGCGCTTGCCCTAATTCTCTTTGATAGACTTCACTATCTGTCATATCTCGAATTTGTATCCCAATATTGTTTGCTACCGCTTGAATTCCAGCTTGAAGTTCTGTTTGCCCTTTTTTATCCAATTGAAAATCAAAGACACGGTTCGGGAAGATTTTTGGATAGTCTTCAGGTTTCAACTGTGTCTGTGTGATATCAAACACTTTTTCAATCGTATAATAAGGTTTTTTGATCACTTCGATTTGACCACTTTCGATTCGTTTTTTGTCTTCTGGTGTAGCCTCTGTTTCTCGAACAAAGCCACGTCCTTTGTCATAAAATCCTTTGACCGTTTTTCTGACAAAGATCTTGTTTCCTTGTTCTCCTTTTTTGATATAGATCCCTTCTTTTTTCAACGCGGCACGACCTAAACAAGCCGTTGCCCCTGGAAATTGTTCCTCGATCAATAATTGATTCCTAAAGGATCTCTCTGGGAAGCGAGACATAAAGTTCAAAAGTTCTTTAACGTCTTCGGGAGAATGGGTATGCTTTTTCACTGCATCCAGCGCCTGTTGTGAAAGTGATTTGATTTCTTGCTTAATTTCTTCTGCCGTTCGTTTTTGATAGCCCTTTTGTTTTGTTTTTGTTTCTTTCGACTGCATTTGTTCTTTCGAAACAGGTTCATTTTTGACCGATTGGTTTTGTTCCTTCTCAGGTACTTGTTCGCACAATTTTGCTAATTCTAAATAGATGGGTTGATTACTATTGACGCCATCCCCTAGATCCATTCGGATCTGATCTACTACTGCTCCGTTCTTCACTTCTTCAAAATAGAATTTATAATAACCTGCTTCTGCGGCGTATTGGTTATCCAATGTTTTGAGTTGATCGATCAATTCTAATGTAACGATCTCCCCACCATAACTTTTCAATCCTTTTTCTGGATCATTTTCGTTGAATTCTACTCGATAGAAATGATCGTTTTCTTTCTCCTTCAAAGAATCAGTTGGTACAGCCCTTTCAAGTAATTCACGAACAGCTGCTTTTTCCTCTTCAGACGTGGCTTGGTATTTTTTAGATTCCTCAAATCCCCCGTTTTCATTCAGTTCTAAAGCGACTTTTCGATAGCCATTTAGAAAATAAATGGTCGGATTTTTTTTCCATTGCGTCACTCGTCCGCTGTCAATGATTGCTTGTACTTCAGGAAGAATATTTTCTTTTCCTTTTTCTGATCTTTCTTTCAGCTGTTCTAATGTTTCCAACTTCCGTTGGTATTTTCGGATCGTAGCGGCTGAAAAAGTCGATTCACCTTTTTCAAAGCGTTCGATTTCTTCTTTGATTCTTGGAATATTCTCGATCGTCATATCCAGTCCGCCGTACTTGTTATAGCCCATTTCCTTTAGCTCTTCTTGTCTTTCAAGTTTCGCTACCTGTTTTTCTTGTTGCTCGATTTCTTCTCTCAGACTTTGGATTTTATTTTCGATTCGTTCTTGCTGGTTAAACCATGAACGGCCATTCCTCTTGTCGTTCATTGGTTGACCATTAGTCTTTCTTTGGTGTTCAAACATCTTTTCAATTTGTTCGTTTAATTCATTTTGTAGCCGTACTAATTTTCTTTTGGATTTTCCCAAACGACTATTGTCTAGTGGTTCTTTTTCTTCTGCCATGTTCGTTTCCTCCTCGTAAAATATCATTTGTCTAATAGTTTTTATTCAAAATGTTTCTAGATTATAAAATTTATTGAATAACACATTCCTAACGGAATTTGTTTCGATATTGTGTGATTTCTCAGAGTACAATGGATGTATGGAAAGGATCCAACGGGAATTTGCTATTTCCTCCTGTAGCGTTTGTCTACCCTGTTTAGTCTGTTACCCGAACCACTGTTATCACTACCAACTCATTAGCTGTTTCGATAATGGACTAGACTTTCAAATAGTAGTTTGGAAGGCAGCTTCTAGCTCTTTTATCACCGTATTCTATTAGGCGAGGTTGTGGCTATACAGTGAGTTTCTGGGAAATCCCACAGTATCGAAGCATTTTCCAAAATTTATATCGAAAGGAGGTCCTTCTTCCATGAAATTATTTGTCGGTATTGACGTTAGCTCTGAAAAACTAGATGTTTGTTTTTTAACAGACGACAATCAATTGTCTATCTTATCTGAAATCTCTGTTGCCAATGACATCGAAGGTGCTTCATTCATACGAGAAACAATTCTTGAATTCAATGACAGCTACCACTTTGATCAAATTGTGATTGGCATGGAGTCAACGTCCATGTACAGCTTCCATCCTTCCATGTTTTTTCATGAAGATGAGAAACTAAAGAAGCTCAACACACTTGTAACGATTGAAAATCCTTTTCGGGTGAAACAATTTAGTCGCATGTTTGATGAGAATAAAACTGATCGAAACGATGCATTAAGAATCGCTGATTTCTTGCGTATTCAACGATTCACAACTTCCCCTATCAAAGAAGAGAAATACATGGCCTTACAGCGTTTAACACGTACTCGCTATCAACTTATTAAGCAATTGATTCGTACAAAGCAACATTTTCTTGAAAATCTAACGTACAAATGTAATACGCTTGCTCGAGAAATGCGAGACGAATCGACGAGTCTTTTTAGTGCAACCCTCATTTCACTCATGACGGAAGATTTCACATTGGATGAACTTGCTGAGCTTCCTTTAGAAGCTTTCTGTGATTTACTTCAAGAAAAAGGAAAAGGCCGTTTCAAGCAACCAGAAAAAATCGCTAAAGCAATTCAACGTGCAATTACCATGAGTTACCGCCTAGGTGCTCTTGCACAAGAATCAATTAATGTTGTTTTAAGTGTTCTCGTACGAGAAATACGAGCACTTGAAAAAAATATCAAAGAATTAGATAAAGCCATCGAACAAGTAATTGTTGTCATTCCAGAATATCAATGCTTAACCAGTATTCCAGGCGTTGGTAAAGTCTATGCTGCCGGTTTAATCGCTGAAATTGGTCAAATCGAAAGATTTGAAGATCAGACAAAATTGGCAAAATACGCTGGATTAAGTTGGAAAGTGAACCAATCTGGAAACTATCAGTCGCAAAATACACCTCTGACAAAACAAGGAAATCGATATTTTAGATACTACTTAGTTGAAGCTGCCAACTCTGTAAAAAATTATCTTCCTGAATACAAAGCTTTTTATCAAAGTAAATATAAGGAGGTTCCAAAGCATCAACACAAACGTGCACTCGTCCTAACCGCAAGAAAATTTACGCGTCTGGTGGATACGCTACTACGTAAACACCAACTCTATACGCCACCAAGGAGTGTGATAGAGAAATAACAATCCGTTATTGACGCAAATCCTTGAATCAACCCGAAAAAAATTTGATTTTGATCGGGTCTAGTTTCGTGCGCTTCAAAACATATTACTCAATAAAGAAAATCTTAAATTTCATCTTGACTTATCACCATTAGACTAAACAAATGGATAATCTTCTGCCGCATCGACGAACGTCTTCGTAGTCAGATTTAACGTTAAAATATTGCCATTTTGATAAGCTTTTGCAGCTTTGTCTGTGACTACAAAAGCTCTACCTGTTTGAATTTCTGTTACAAAAACGAGATTGTCTCTGCTTTTTTCAACAATGACACCAATCGTTGAATGAACCATTTCTTCTTCCTCCCTTCCCTTTGGAATCTCACTTTCTTTTGATATAATAAATTTGGAAACCGCATCACTCAGTGAACTGGCGGAAAACAGTTCACTGAAAAAAGAGTCCTAAACATCATTTGTCCAGGACTCTTTACTTCTTTTATTCAATTAACAACTAACACTCTGTTAGTGAAATAGACTCTTCAATGCTTTTACATGGGAAGTTGTTGATTCCCTCTTCATTCATTTCCCAAGTAGTATAATAAGGAACTAAATTCCCGTCATATTCTTGAATAATAAAATATTTTTCACCGTTCACATGATTACAACAGTACACGCCAGTAGCTGGGTACTCAACGACTAAAAATTGATCTGGATCAAACTGTTCATTTTTCAACATTTCTCTTATCTGAAACAAATGCTCTTTTTCTAAACAATCGGAAAGTTGATCGATTCGTTCTTCTTTTAGTGAGCCTTCTATGACTTTCCATTGATCTAAATATCGTTTCATTTCCATTCCTCCTATTGTCTTTCTTGTTCCATTTGTATTCTTCGTTGTTGCTCTTCGTATGCTTTATTTGCGTGGTATTTTTCTTCATGGGCATTAATTGTTCGATTTAATTGACGTAAACTCCGCTGCGTGACAACTCTTTGTTGGAATTGTTTCCTGCGCTTCATGAATTCTTCGTAACTATATTTGTATTCATTCGTTGGCAATTGTTTAAGCGTTCGAAAGGATCGTTCATTGTAAATAGATTGCATCTGATCGACACCTTCTATTAATGGTTTTATTTGACTATCCTGTCTCTTCAGCTCTGTTAGGATGGCATTTCCTGTGCGCTTTTTTAAATCAAAGAGGGCGTTTTTCTCTGCATCCTTTGATTCTCTTTTGCTTTCCCCATAAAGACTTTTTGCTTCTTCTTTCAATGCTTTTGAAATCTGTATATATTCTTGATATTCAGGTTCTTTTGTTAGAACATATTTGGTTAACTCGTCGAGTTTCTCTCTTGTGTATGGTGAAAGTTTGGTTCGATTTTCATCCCCATAATTCCATTCCATACGTTTGTCAGGTAAGGTTTTATATACTTCAGTTAATAATTTCATTGCGTGTTGATCGTACCGTGCTGGCTCTTTTACCACTTTTGTTAAGGTGTTACGCAAATCACTTTTTCTTGTTAATAAATTTCGTTTCTCCATACCAATCATTCGATCCTTTTCATAAGAGAAACGTTCTAACTCATGTACGTAATTGGTTTTCATTGCGTCTAATGTTGCTTGTCTTCTCTTTCCTTTCGGTACAACATAACTCACACCATTTTCAATCTCAGTGTAAGGTTTACGCGTATTTTCTTTTTCAACAACTGCAAAATGTATATGGATATGTTTAGTGTTACGGTGAATCGTTGCCATCCAGTAGCCAGTTTCATTCAGTTGCTCTTTCTCGAATAATGTCTCCATCATTTTTCTTCCAGCTGCTTTTAATCCTTCTTCATCTAAAGTATCTGTTTTGGGATCGTACAATCCTATTTTTTCAAGATACGAATGATCATGAGAAACAACATCTTGATAAATAATTGAGCCTTTTTGTTGCCCTCTCTGAAAGATTTTCTTGATTTCCTTCAGATCACTTCCTTTTACTTCGTCTGAAGCTATAGAAAAAACTCCAGGAAGGTTTCCTGAAGCTTTTTTATGTGGCTCTGTTTGATATTTTTTTATTGCTTGGTTCAAGCATTGGTATTCTTTTTGTTCACTTTGCGTCAATTCTTTCTTTTGTTCTAACGCATAGTGACGGGTCATATAAGAAAGATATTTGGTAAAATCTTGTTCCTCTAACTTGTCAAAATTGATTCCATGTTCCATCAACGATTGCGCTTCATTCGACGTTTCACTAAATTCTTTATCCGTCTTACTCTCCGAAAAAGTTTCTCCTTCAGGAATATAAAAATCCTCTAAAGCATTCTTGATTAGACGCAGTTCCTTTTCTTCCTCGGACGTACGTCGTTCCTTTTCTTCCAGCGCTTTTTCTCTTGTCATATAATCAATGTATGTTGAAAAAGATTTTTTATTGGGCAAAGTAAATTGACAAGTGAGAATAACTGCAGGCGATTTATTCATCATGTTCCCCTTCTACTTTTATCTTTTTAGAATCTTCGTTGGATCAAATGTATCTACTCTGGCATGAACAGATTCATTCACAGGTTTCTTCAACTGAGGGGAATATTTTTTGGTTTGATTGGATTTAATTTTTCCTTCCACACGTTCTTTTGCTTCTTGGTAAACCGTTGAATTTGTACCAATTAGTATTCCTGTATCTTTCAAATGAAGATCTGCAAACTCTGAAACCATTTCGGTTAAAATAGAAATTTCTTTACTCATTCCATTCAACTTTGCTTGATTGGAATTTACTTTTTTCTCCACTTCTGGATCATAGTTCATACATAAAAAGCGAACAGCTTCACTATAGTTTTTAACCTCTGCATGAGTAAAAATAATTTCATCCAACACATCGATATGTGTTTGGTGAAAGTAAATGTGTTTGTCTATAACCTTTGTCATATCAAAGTTCACTTCCTCTATTTTGCTCGATCAAGATTTCTAAAATACGATTATTTTGGCTAACATATTCTTCTAATATCTTTGTGTTATAGCTTTGAATTTCTGAAAACTTTTCTAATAACTGATCAAACTTTTCTTTTTTATATTCCATCAAAGGACGATCAAAATCATTTTCTATTAGTAATTTTAAATAATCATTACGACTCCATTTATTTCCTGTACGGTTACTTAGTTCGTCACATCTTCGATCAATTTCTCTTACGATTTTCTCATCTACATTTCTTATTCTTACTTCCATATTAATTCCTCCAATTTAAAAAGGATAGCGAAAAGGAGCCTATCCTTTTCGCTATCCTACTTCTATCCTTTTACTATCCTTCACTATCCTTTCACTATCCTATTTTTAAATATTTTGTTCCCACAATTATTTTTGAGAAACGTAATAGGCACAGCCTATTGGAACACTTTTTTTAAAAAGTGTTCCCACGTTTCCTTATGCTCTTTAAAAAATAAGAAAAACTTGCTGTTAAATCATTTGTAAGGAATAGCTTCTACAATTTTTCTGATTACCTGAAGTTCTTGTTCATCTGGTAATGAATCGTATTTTCCATAGCATTGTACCACTTCATAATTTCCATATTTTCTTTTCTCTATTTCAACTGTATAACGATGATTCTGACGTTCGTACTTCCAAATAATTGAACCACCTCTTTGTATTTTTTCTAAATAGCTATACACACAGTGGTGCATAGTTGATCCTTCTAGAAAGAGTTCCTTACTTGTTTTAATCAATTTAAAGTGAGGATGACTTTGTAAATGTTTGACAAGCAACCTATATTTACCATGTTGTTTTAATTTGAATGTTTTTAATCTTTTAGCTTGTTTCAAATTATATTCTTCAACAATTTGATTATGTTGTCTTGATAATCCGAGTTCTGTTTTAAAATTGAATTCGAGTTTCTTATTTAAAGAAAAACTCATGTCAATTAAATCAGATAAAATAATTGTTGCAAAACTTGGTAAAATACACGTTTGAACATAGCTAATTAATAATACTTTTACAAATTCACGGCTGTTCTTCTTTACAAATCTAAATACTTCTGAGGGAAAAACATCATTGTTTTTTTGTTCCATCGCAGCCTCTATTTTTCTAAACTGTTTGCTGGTTACCCTTGTTCTTATCTTCATCAACGCATACGTATAACGTAAAGGATATTTATTTACTTTTTTAGTAAATCTTTTTGTTGGGTACTTCTTACACAATAACTCATATTTATTTTTTGCTTTTATAATTTCAGCCCAAGCGAAAGGCAATGAATCCTTTTCTCCCATCATTTCTTTAATAAACGGATTGATTTTTTTTTAATATTGATTCACAGGAACAATCCATGAACGTGAGGGAACTCTCGTAAGATAATGCAATTTGTTTCGTCTTTCTTTGTTCTAAAATGGTGAATCCATTTGATTCATCTTGTAAAAACAAATGTTGAAAATCATTATATCGGATATAAAATGGTCGTGACTCAAAATAAATAGAACGACCAATACTTTCAAATTTTAGCTGAGTAAATTTGAGACTATCGTATTCTTCACCAGCACATATTAAAACTCCCTGATCATCTTCAATCAGTCGACGGTTTCTTTGATATGTGACTCTTACTAAATATTCTAAGTTTGTTGTTCCATCAAATTTTATTTCTGAAATAGTTTCTTTATTTTTACTGATATAATTTTTGAATCGTTTTAAATGGGAAATGATTTTTGATTCTTTTGGATCAATGATTCTTCCTTCACAACAAATAAATGTCAAATAGTCGTATTCTTTTTCTATTTGAAATAATCCCATCAATTCATCATTATCTTCAATTGAAAATTGTTGAAAATGATTACTAATATCTTCAAATAAATGGTTCAAATTGATCGAACTCATTGAAGCTCATCTTCTTCCATAGAAAGCTTCTTAGATACTTCTAAAGCATCACTTTTCCATCCAATGTATGGTTTGTTTTGTGGGATATTTCTTCCATCTAACGACAATTTTCCAATACAATATCTTAGACTTGCTTCGACTTCATAAAACATAAAATCCTCCTGTTTTTATTTTCTGTCAGCCGTAAAATATTTTTTTGCAGCTACATATAGAGCTTCAAATGATCTGAATTTTAAGGTATCTAAACTCTTTCTACCATTCTTCAACTCAGATATTGTTGTGTTAGATAAATTCACTTCTTGACAAATGTCTTTAGCTTTTACAACTTTGAGATAGGCTTTAATCAATACTTTCTGCTCAGCGAAAGTACCTTTGCCGACCAAGTTCGCTCGCTTCATTTCTTTTACTCCACCTATTCTTCTAAATATTTTCTTTTGTCATACGATCAATTTTTTCTTGAAGTTTTTGAATGATCTCTTCTTGATCTTTCATTTGCGTTTTCGATGTTTCAATTTCTTGCTGGTAACCATTAATCTTATTTTCAGTATTTTCCTGATCGTCTGCGACTTGATATGGCAATTGATCTTTTAGTTTCTCTACTAATTCTTCATTCAAATCAATGGTTGCTTGGAAGGATTCAATTTGTTTTTGTGCCGCTTTTTGTTCTTTCTTGTATCCTTTCACTTTGTAATTGATCGCATGTTGTTGATAATCTTCATCTTTCACGTGATCTTTGATCTTATCTTCGTGAACATAAAAAATCAGATCTTGAGGTTCTTGCATATCCAACTTTGGATCAATTTTTTCAGGAATAATGGTTAAACGCATGGCGATATATTCTTCTGGTACATGCGATAGCTTCACTACAAAATAATCATCAGAAACTTTGATCACTTTGGCCTTTATTGCTTGATAATCCCCTTTAGCTGTCTTTACTTCTACACGATAATTAAGATTAGCGAGTTCTTTTAATAAGCTCTGATCTTCATCGTCGATCGCAAATTCAAAAACTAATTGCTGGTTCGCTCCTTTTTCTTTTGAAACCATCGTCAGTTCCTTCGTGTTTAAAAATGCGTTCGTGCTTACTTCATCTGGTATGTCTACCTTTTGATGCGTATAAATCGGACTAGCAAGGATTAAAAAGCCGAGAATCATAAAGATTCCCAGCCATTGAAGATAACTTTTTCGTCTTCTAAAACGTTCTCTTGGCTTTTTCTTCTTACTCATTTTTCTCCTCCTATCGAGTGAAATAACTAAAGTCTGTGACTTTCCATTGCCCATCGACTTGTTTTTCAGTGACAGTCAGCCCACCTTTTATTTTTTGTGGCTTGACATCTTTGAATTGGGGATTTCCGATTGTATAATCAACAAATACCACAAAATTTTGTTCACCGTTTTCGTTGCTTGTTTGAGCGTAAGTTTGTACTTCACCTAATGTAAAGGAGTAACTTCCGTAATCATCCTGTTGGTGATCATCGGCTGCAGGACTTAATTTGTCGATCACTTCTTGGGTTGCTACATCTTTTAGTTTTTCCGTTAATTCATTTCTGCTTAATGATTTATCAATGGCCAATTGACCGAACTCTTCTGCCGTTTTTCTTTGTGCTTCAGTTACTTCCTCTTTCGCTTTTGTGCCATCTTGTTGCTTCAGCTGATCGATTTCTTGGTTTTTCTCATTGATGATTTGATTTAACTTGTCGATCTTCACCTGTGCCTCAGAGGAATTTTTTTTGAGCTTCTCAGACGCGTTTTTAGCCACTTCTTCAATTTTATAGGTATTTATCTCTTGTTCCTCTTTCAGCTGCCAAAACAACGCGATATTGCCGATTAAACTAATGCTAATTGCAGCTGTTAAGACGATTTTTAACGTTTTATTTTCCATATTTTTTCTCCTAAATTATTTTTTACTGCTGTTTAAAAATGGTAATGGATCGATCCATGTACCATCATCAATGAATGCGTGATCTTGTGCTTGACGCCAATCCATTCGCGTAAATCCTAAATGCAAGTGTGCGGTATCTCGTATCCCGATTACTTGACCAACTTTCACTTGATCACCAACCTTCACACGAGAATTTCCTGTACTATTCGCAAATTCTTGATACACCATATTCAACCCGTCGTAATTAATCACAATCACACATGCCCCTAACCCTGAAATACCAGGATTGCCAACGTACACGACTTTTCCTCCATGCACCGCGTGAATTTCACTTCCTGGATGATCGACTGAACCAAAATCTAATCCATCATGGAAACCATTTGGTCGGAACTCTCCTCCTGGATTCGTTCCAAACAATTGCCCACCGCTAAAGGAATTTTTATCTAAACTGCTGCCAGGGAATGGGTTCGTCCACTCACCAGTTATTATTCCGTTATTATTACCACCTTCACCCCAATGTTTGATCGCAAATTCATCATATTCTGTTAATTTATTTTTATTAATAATAGACATACAATTTTTATAATACGCACTATCTTCAGTAATTCCTGCAGCGGCGTAACCACCTCGTCCTAAGATCAACAAGCTTGCGCCAGGGCTTTTATTTCCTACACAAGCATTGAAATTTGATTGTGTGGCTACCATAAAGCCGTAATATGAGAAGGCTGCTTTAGAGTTAGGAAACTTCATGTACCAACCACCTTCAATACCACCAATTCCTCGTGCAGTTCCTTTTGGAAATAAACAGCCATCGAACCACGTAATCCCAAAATAATTGAGATCATTTCTTGCGGATGCCGATGTACCAAACGCTGATTCATAACCGTATTGCGAAAGAATTACACTTGGTAATAATTTATATTTCACGGCTGCACCTACAGCGTATTGTGCGATTTCATCTGAAAATTGTCCTCTTCCTTTGATTTCTTTATAAATGGGTAATCCTTCCGAATATTCTCCTGTAAAAGCTTCGCCACCACTACTTGAATCAGAATTATCAATAGAACCCGCGGCAAGTATTAGAAATAGGGTCACAAACACAGTGATCAAAATAGTAATCAAACCTGCAGAAGTACCAAACAGCCATAAAAATAAGCGCCGCTTTACACGACGCTTAACATACTGCTTAATTAAACTTTCATTTTGGTTTTCCATTATTTTCCTCCATCAAACAATTTTAATTGACGTTTGTTCGGACTAAAATGAACACGAATGGTTTCTTTTGATCCAAAGTTGATCACAGCATCTCCTTGATTTTGTTGAGGAATGGATTCTAGTTCTGAGTTCGTCATTGATTTACCAACTAATCCCTCTATATGATGTAAAATAGATTCGTCCATACGCATAAAGATCTTCGTAGAAGAAAATTCAAAGACTTTCTTCAGTTTCGAGAAGTTATCAGAAGACATATTTTCTGGCACCATTTCTTGTGGGGATTGTGTCGCTAAAACAGTCATTGCTTCTACTTTACGCATTTCTCGTTGGAAATTTGTGACATAATTGACCGTTTCAATAAAATCTGGATTAATCGCATTATGGCACTCATCAATCATTGCCAAGAAGCGTTTGAAGTCTTGTTCTTCCATTTGTTTTTCTTTAATTAAACGTCGTTGTCTTCTTCCTTGAATCAATGCCTGGTTCCAAATCAACGTCATAGCCATGTACATTTGACATTGCTGTACCCCACGATCCAATCCAGTGATGGAGTCAATGTCAAAAAAGACCAACTGTTGTCGGTCAAGATGTCGAATCGTACTATGACCATCAAAGATCATGCCATACGTCTCACATAAGGATTCCACAATGGATTCCATTTCTTCTTTTCGATTCTTTTTCTCTTGGGAAGCACCTGGAAGTTCCAATTGTCCCAAAAAGGCTAAAAATTCGTTGAACGTCGGATAATCTTCTGGATCTTTCCCTGTGACTTGCGTCTCAGTATTTGACCGTGCATTCGAGGAAGTAAAGCCACGTGGCACTGTTCCATACTCTTCATAAAAACGATTCAAGTAAGTCTTAAATTCTGCTTTCATCGTTCCTTTTAGCTGAGGGCTCACTAACTGTACCTGATAGACCACTTTGTCTAAATGTGTTTGATAGGACGCTGCTTCATTGATCTTTAAATCTTTGACTGATTCATCTTCATATAAACTGGAAGCTTCATCATACGTCCGTGTCGCAAATATTTCTAAAGGATTGATCATTCCGTCAGATCCGTCTAAACGCACCATAATACCGTTATATTCCTTTAAGAAAGGAATAAAGTCTTTTCCCTTTTCAAAGCCCCAAATAAAGTCTCCTGCAGCTAAATGGGCTTCCGCGATCATTTTAAGAACGGTCGATTTACCAGCTCCCATCATTCCTAGAAGCAAGGTATTAGTAGACAACCGTACACTATTTTTATACGTCGCATTCCAGACAAATGGGCCGCCTGTCATGGTTTCCCCATATTGTGTCCCTCCTGGATCTTTTAGCGTTTGGTGGTGGAACGGGAATCCTCCACCAATATTTAACGATGGCAGTGATTGCCCTTTGATATTTCCAAACCATTCAGCTTGTTCATCGAACATAGTGAACATCGATTGCCAGTCTCTTTTCGTTTTGTGCAGATAGGTCACCGCACGGTAACCCATTCCTTTGAGATTTTCAATCAGTTCCTGGGATCGTTCGTCTACTTCTTGAATCGTATTTCCATAAACGTGTACTCTCACTTTGACTTGTTTAGAAATTTCCCCATTAGAAGTCAATTTTCTGGCATATTCCGCTAGTTCCAGGTATTCTTCCGCACTTTTATTTCGGTCAGTCGCTTTTCGTTCATTATCCGATCGATCATTTAATTCATCTAACGCGCGGTTGATTTGATCAATCACTTTTTGCTTTTCATCTGTGCTAACATCGAGTGTGGCCACTGTATGAGGATTGTTCATGAGATTGGCCAACCAAAAAAGCGTAGGATTTTTTGTGTAGTGATAAACTGTCACACATCGGGAATAACCATTTCCATAGGTCACATACTCTTCATCGAAATTTAATCCACCTTGTGGCATCACTTGTTTTAAAAAATCTAAATCATACCCTTTGGATTTTAAAATTTCTATTTCCCGATTTCCTAGTTGCTTTAATGGATCAAGTACTTTTTGATCATTTTGTGGTGAAAAAGCTGTTTTAATCGCTTCTAACATGTACAGTCACCTCTTCTTGTTTGATTCTTTACTTGGTTAAAAAATTGCCCTTTTCCCAACTTATCCAGGCTTAAAGTGTGAGGAAATTTTCTAGTGATCTCTTCCTTCGGAACATCTTTTTCTAACCATATCAACGGATATTTCATTCTCTCTTCTCCATTCCTACTCATCATTCATATTGTTCATTCGATAAAGAATCTTGATCAATTCTTTTTTGTAGAGTGGTTTTAACCCTAAAATGCCACTAGATCGCATTAACTGACGGTTTCTGGTTTGTAAATCCTTGATTGTCTTTCCTTCAATGATGAAAAAGAAGCTTAAATCAGGACGTTCCTGTTCTGCTCGTTTCAATTCCTGGATTTCCTCTACTAATTTCTTTTCATATTTTCTTAATCGCTGCAGATTTCTTCCTAAGGACTGTTCCATACGATTTTTATCTAATAACTGACGCTTTTGCACGATTTGCTCCGTTAGATCCGTCTCTGTGGTCAAACTAACTAACTTAATTGTTGGCACATACGTACGCATGACGGTGGTCAACTGATTCATTCGTTCTAGTTTCTCTTGTTCATTTAATCCCTCCACGTCTGTAGAAACTACACGATAATAACGTTGAAAATGATCTTCTCTAGTAATTAAGACTCCTTCTTCTGTACAGGATTTATAAGGAAATAAATCCAAGATCGATCGTTCTTCTGGTTTTCCAAACTGAAAAATGGATTTCTTATCCACTGAATTTTGTCCTTTGACTCGCATTTATTCATCCTCCATATACGTACCATGATAATTTCGGTTAGGATCTAACGCATGATAATGGTTCTTGTCCGTAAAAAAAATAGACTCGATAATCGCAAAAATTTGTCGTTGACCAGGGTTATTATAGGGACGCCAAACAATCACTAAAGCTATCACAATCCATAAACCATAATTCAAGAGTGCAAAAAAGAGTGGTAAGTGGACAAGATTATTGACTATTTTCGCCCAAAAAAAGCAACCACCCAGCGTTAATAGATCTAAAAAGAAAAAGGCGAAAAACTTCCATTCCCCACTAAATCTTGGAGGATTTTTCATGTTTATATATTTATCCATAAATGATTTCTCCTTTTCATACATAGAAAAAAGGCCTAACTCGTAGGCCTTTTATGGTTTGATATCCTTCAATAATTGTTCTTTCAATTCATTGTTCCTGTTTTTAGTTTCTCTTGTTACATTTATTTTTGTTGGTGTAGTAAATGCCACATTTGCTGGCTTGTAACCTGTGTGAACTTTTTGAATAGGTTCTGGTGCAGCTTCTCTTGTCACAATATTTTGAACGGACGCATTCCCTGTCTCACCACTTTCAGCTAAATTGTAAGAAACAGTTGTCAGATTTCCATTTTCAGGCAAACGACTTGGTTTCATTTGAACAGTACCTGCAGGTGATTGGTGAACAAAGCTTTGATCATTCTCTTTGAATTGATTCAAACGACTATCTTTCATTGGTAAATTTTGTGCCTTAGGTAAACCAATTTTCGTTGATTTTTCAGTTCCAACTTCGACTCCATTATCATTTGGCAGATCGATGGAATCATCATCCGTTTGTACTTCTTGATTTCGTTTTGGTAAATCTGAAATGCGTTTTTCGTTTTCAGAATTAATGTTAGATTTATAACGATATTGTTCTGGATCGGTTTTTGGTAACTGACCATGTTGTCCTTCTTCTGAATCTTTTTCTCCGATCGAATTTTCGTTAGAATGTAACTCATCTTGGTGATCTTTGGCTGAAGGAATCGCTGCACCTTCTTGATTTTCTTTTTCACTTGTTGTATTTGCCTTCACTGCTGCATTGACTTGTCCTTCACCATACGCATCTTTTAGTCCTTCTTTGACTTCTGAAGCTTTTTCTTTTTGTTTTTCTAGTGCTTCGGATGGATTCTTCACAGCTTCAACCAATTCTTTGGCTCTCGTGCCGTCTAATTTTTCTTCTAAGGCGTCTTTTGCTTTTTCTGTAAGATCTTCAGCCGTTCCTTTTAACCCACGTTCATTGACGTAATCAAGACCTTCTGCGGCTTTAGAAACACCATTCTTCGCTTTCCCGAACATTTCGGAAACTGTCTTTTTACTATTAGGTACTGTTGTAGCTTTATCGTCTGGTTGTTCTTCCCCGTTATCAGGAGTACCATCTTTTCGATTGCCAAATCCATTTTTACGAATATCATTTAAATTGCTTAAACCACTCTTACCAGCACTTGCAAGGTTTTTAGCCCCACTGCCAACATTTTTCGCAATATTTCCTAAGGCAAACATGCTAAGAAGAGAATTGCTACCGTTTTTCAGGCTCGTATCAACTCCGAAAATCTTTGTAACAGATTGAGAGCCTTTGAATAATGCAATGGTTAACACAATTAAAGCAACAACATATAAGAATCCGTTGATCTTTCCTGCCGCATGCAGATCACCGATACCCGAGAGCATCAATGTATAGATTCTTAATTCTAAAATCGTAAACGCCAATAATAAGAAGGACTGAGAAATATCTTCTATCGCACTTTTCATCCGTTGTCCTGTTTCAAAGTCCGTTGATGCGGCAATCACTAAATAGAATTTCTTAAATACCAGCTCAATAATGCAAGTAACAATCGTAAATAATATGAATAAATAGGCCACCGCCAAAGAAGATTCACCAGCTAAAATAATTCCTGGTTTACTAATGTATCGACGATAACCCGAAGTGTATACATATTTTGCTAACCCTTCATCACTAATCTCCACAGGGATTTCTTTCCCATTATCATCCAACTCTAATCGATATTGTAATGCCTTTAGTCGATCTTTTTGTATGTCTGATAACCCACTTTTATCATTACCAGCCATCTCAGCGGCTTCCTTAGGAATAATCACTGAATTAATATTTGCTGTTTTAAAATTTTTAGCAGTCAAGGCATTTCTTTTGTCTGTTGGTAGGGATTCTACTTTATTGGGATCAGTTGCTAGTAATGTACTTACATCGATCACATTATTTTGAATAATTTGAAAGGCAGGTGAACCAGTTTTATCTGCTTTATTTGCTGCCGTCACATCTTCGTAAAAATTTTTACTGATATTTAACCCTTCATCGATTAAAGAACTACCACCAAAAATCAAAATCATGGCCATAAATAAATTGACCAAGATATTTTTTGGTTTTGGTGGGTGCTTACTCATGAAAAATTTTAAACCTAAATAGATTAACGTGACGACACAGAAAAGACCTAAAACTTTACTAATTAAGCTCTGAAACAATTCATTAACACCAGCGGCTTTCAATATGTCCTTTAAGTCAAAACTCTGATAAATTGTTTTTTCTAGCAATGTATTGAGATTATATAATCCTTTAATCAATCCCCATAAAAAAGTATTACAAATCCAACTGAACACATCTTGATATTGCAGATAATTACTATACTCTTGTAATACTTTCGTCACGACTTTTGGATTTGCATCACCTTCTCCAAACAAGCCAGACCACCAGTCGGTAATACCAGAAAAAATTCCTCCAATAATCATTCTTTCACCACCTTTTCAGCTTCTAACATAAGCCGTTTCCTTATAACCTCTGTAATTTCTTCATTTTGTCGTAATTTTTCAAGGTATTCTTGCAAACGATCTATTTGCTTCTCTTCATAAAATTGAATAAGTAACTTTTGTGCTGTTGAGTTGTCTAAAGATTGAACGATTTTAATAAAAATGTTTTCTTTAGCTTCCTCTTCTATTTGATCGTGCATATTGTGATAGAGTCGACGTGCATAGATATCAGGTAGAAAATAATCGTAATCAATTTGCAAGGCCTTAAGATCCAAGTCCGCATGTGTACAATGTATGTCTATATCATTGATATCCCACGATGGATTGAAATCTTCAATATATTGATAAGCATAAGGAAGATTCGTTTCCCCATGATTAAAAATAGGATACGGACGTATTTTATGACCTTTCAAATCTTGTCGTTTTAAAGGAGCAAGTACAATCGTTTCACCTTCTAAAAATGTAGATATTCTTTCAGGCGTTAAGATACGATCTGAATCAACATTGCGATTGATATGAGTATTCATACCTAATGAATTGATGGTACTGTTCTCTTGTTCAACCGTCTTATTCCCCACTTTTTTAGAAAATTCTTCAATCGTATTATCGTCTGTAGACATAATATAGATATGTGTTTGGCAATTTTCTTTGATAATCGCTGCATTTTGTTCCCCATACTTCGCATAAAGTTGCTGATAGGACTGAATAAACAGATTCCACAACATGTTTCGACCAGCTGTGACTGTCATGATTCCTTCCATATTATCCATGGGGGGCATATTCCCAAATTCATCTAAAATAAAATGAATCCTGCGGTGACATTTATCTCCTTTAGTCTTAACACATTGCGTAGATAATTCTTTATATAACTGACTAAGAAAAATACTAACAATGATATGGTTAGATGGATCATAATCAGGTGTGAGCATAAAAATAGCCATTGGTTTATCGGTATAGTGCATCCGAATAGACTCTACTAATAAGTTACTTTTATCTTCATCTAATGTTAGGACGGCTTCTTTTTCTAATTCTGGCAAATGGGTTTCTCCTCGTTTTTTTCGATAAACGATATTTCCCTCTTCATCTTTCAATACTCTTTGAGAAAACTCATACCAAGCAACATATTCTTTTCCTTGATGATCGTATTTTAAGCAAACATGATCTCCCTGTTCTAAGTGACAATCAAAGTTGATTTCACAAAAACCTCTATAACCAACTTTCACTCGTTCTTCATGGAATTTCTTTCCTTTATGATAAAATTCCACTATGATTCGTTGATTTAAAAGACTTTCATGTAATTTCAAATCCAAATACTTGGGAAAACCAACCGATTTATAATCAATGGTTGATTGAGAAGTCATTTTGGCAATTTTCGTCAGTGTAAATGGATTTAGTCCTGTGATCGCTGTTGATAGAATATTTCCTTTTGCTTTGTCAGAACCAATTTTCGTTGCCCCATATTGTTTTTTTGCTATATTTCCAGGCGGTAACTGATTCATGAATTCATCTAAAGCATTGAGCTGTTTGAATTCATTCTCAGGATCTTGATAATTAAAACCACCAATCTCAGAAAGTAGTTCAACGAGATTATTCGGTGTCAATTTGGAGTAATCTCCTGTTTGATCGGCTTGTTCTAACAACGCAAAAATAAGCGCATTGACAGCTTTCTGCGCGTTTTCATTAAAATATTTGTTATCTGAAGCGTTCGCATCATAATAAATCGTATTTGTGAAAGTATTGGTTAACTGTGTTGCTGTGTCTATGTCTCCTCGTTTCCAGTATTTCACAATGAGTGCCAATGGATTATCACTCATTGACTGTAACGGATCAGTGATATTAAAAGCATAAACATCATAGCCTCTGGCTTCTAGCTCATCTTTGCTAGCTACATACAATTCAGTTTTTGGATCGTTAACAACCATTGAACTTTGTCTTTCTGCACGCGATAAATTGTCAATGGTTGCTAAAACTTCTATCTGTCCTTTCCCTGAACGGGAAGTACCAACAATACAAGTATTTACTGTATCCGTCTGAATATACCAGTACTTTTTATAATGAGTAATTGGTATTCCGCCATAACCAGGAAAACCTCCCTTTGATTCTGGTATTTGCGGATAAATTTGTTGGATTTCCTTTAACGTTTTTAATCGGTTATCTCCTTTTTGCCCGTCTGCCAATGGACGAAACCACATGTCCATTTTTAGCCCTAACAATACTGCTGGAACCACACAAACTGTTGAAATTACTAAACGTGTACCCAAACTAGTTGTAGGAGTAAACGGATTCCAAAAACCTGTAGAATCGAATTGAAAAATCTTTGGTACTTCATCTAGTTGGAATATATTTATACCTTGTAAGCTTCCCTTAACAATTTCCAAACGGCTAAAAACTTCTGGTACTCTTGTTAATAGATACTCTAAAGGAAGATATACAATCCCACTATAAAAAAATTTCTGTGTTACTCGTTTATCATGTTTTTCTGGTAGTTCTTCTCCTGAAGGAGTATAGCGATAGAAATGAGAAAGATACCTATTCTTTTCTAAATTGAATCGTTTGTCTTTTCGTCTCGTTGTTTCTCTAACACGCATTATTTCACCTCATTTGATTCTGAACTTTCGGAAGAGTTTGAGTGTACAGTTGAATCGCTTGATCCTTCTTTGGTCTTACTAGAATCACTCTCTTTGCTGTTTTCCACACTTGACTCTGTTGTTGACTGGTTGGTACGATTCAATAATTTTTCTAATTGTTGTTCATATTCTTTTCTTTCTTGTTCCTGGGCTTCTTCCTTGATTGACGCCGTTGTGGCTACAGAATCAGCCTGTGAAGATTGATTGATATGATTAAGAGCAAATACTGTTCCTCCACCTAGAAGCAAGCTTAAACTTGCAATACATCCCACCATCCATCCGTTAAAGGAACGCTGTGGTGAAGGCGTTAGATTTGTTTGATTGTTCACTGGCGTTTGAATAGCAGCTACTGAAGGCGTTGTTTGAGGTTGTGCTAGATAATTTAACTGTGCTTGTCGCAATGTATCCATTTGTTCTTGACGTTCCTTACGAGCAGCTGCTTCTTTTTCCTTTTCTTGCTCTAACCGTTGTTTTTCTAACGCCATTTGTTGTTCCGCAAGATCCTGTTCACGTTTTTTTAGTTCTAACTGTTCGCGCTCTTTTTCTTTTTGCCGTTGTTTTTCTTCTTGTTCTTTCAATTCTTGTTGTTGAATTGCATACTCTTTTTTCCATTTTGGAATTTGTGTTTGTAATTCTTGCTGTATCTGCTCGTGTTTTTCCATAAGAACTTTAGTCGTTGTTTGATAAAGTTTATTCAGTTGTTCATTTAATTCTTTGCTAATCTTTAGCTTATCTGTACGCAAGCCTCGATAAAATTCTTCTTTTCGTTCTCTTATACGTTCTTTTAATAAGTTTTCTTTTTCTTTCGATAATGCTTCTTGATTCGTCTGAGTAAAATTATTAATCTTTTCGACACACAAGGTATACGCATTATCTCGTTTCTTTTCGTAGCGGTCTTTAATTTTTTGTACTTCTTCTTCAATCACTCGCTGTTCTTCTTTATTTAGTTCCTCTTTTACTTTCTCCCAATTAGACGACTGTTCCGTCGCATACTCATTAATTTCTTGATCTGTTTCCTGTTGACGTTCTTCAAAGGTGGCTAATAAATCTTCTTGTGCAAGCTCATGCCAATTTGTTGATTGGACAGACTCTAACTGTTCTAAAAGTGTACCTTTCCCTTGTGAGATTAATTCTTCTTTACTCTCTAGAAAAGCTTGATATGTTTGAGGTAATTGATATTTCGAATAAAGTTCATTTAAAAATAATTTGTTTTTTTCTTTCATCCATTCTTGTTCTGGAGGATATTGATCCAAAATATAATCAAATCCAGTTGCCTTTTGTATTTCTGTTTCGTTTTTCTCTACTTCTTCACCAATAAGTGGTTCAATATATTCCTGAGAATCCCCTTCAGTCCATGTTGGCTCTTCATTAGCTTCAACTGGATCAACTTCTACTTCGGCCGTCTCTTCATTCTCCATTGTTTCTTCAAAGGGATCTATCTCCAACTGACCCATCACATCGTTCTCTTCCTCAAATATCGATTTCTGAGTCGGAATGTCAACTTGTTCGTCAACAAAATCTTCCCCTTTTTCTTTTGGGTCATCTTTTGGAAAGATTGGTCGTTCCCATGGTACTTCTTCGTTTACTTCGACTTCACTCACTTGATTCACTTTTATTTGATCGTTCTCTAGCTCTTCCTCTAACACTTGTAGCAGTTTTTCGTTTCGATAAGACTCTTCCACACTCATGTTTTCATCCGTTTCTTTAAACACATCAAGACGAATTAAATCCATTAATGTATTATAGAAACCTTCTGAAACTTGATAATTCAGCGGTCCAAAAACGTATTCTGTACCAGCCTTTTCTATTTTTCCTTCCGTATCATGCAATGTGAGGGTCAATTCAACAGAAGATTGATTCTCTTGTTCCAGTACTTTCCCTAATACTTGTAGTTGTTCTTCCGTTTCAATGACAGAATATTTACTTGCTTTCGGTAAAAAAGAAGTACGCTTTCCTACTTCCCTCGTTGCTTTTTTTATTAACTCTTTATCTTTTTTGGTATTGCCTGCAATCGTAAAGTACATGAGTATTCTCCTTTCATAAAAAAAAGAGTAAAAAGTACATAGCTACTTTTTACTCCTTCATTTTGTTTTTATAATCCCTGTGGGGTTTGTCCAAACATTCCAAATAACGAAACCACAATAGAGGCAGCAGCTAATATAACTCCTACACCCATCAATACATAACCGACGTGCATCTTCCCGTTTTCAGCTCCTCTTCGCCCAAAGAAAAAGAAAATACCCCCAAGAACAATGGAGGCAACGGCCGCAACAGCAGCAAAAATCATCAGATTGTTTTTTAAACTAGTTGCTGCAGTTTGTAATGCTCTAAAAATATCAACCGCAGCTACTACTTTCGGTTGTGTTAAAAAATTCATTGTAATTGATTCAAACATAAGATTGTTCGCTCCTTTTAATGTTTAATAATTTCATCGAATACAAGTTTTTCACGTTCACGTTGATAGATATAACTTTCTAAGTCCTTATCTTTTCCTCGTAATAGATCAAATTGTGCTTTTTCAAGGATTTCTTGTTTCCACTGTGTTTCAGAAATACCACGGCGTTCTAAGATTTTAGCCGCAGCTTTTTCAAATGGTGTTTTAGCTTTTGCCACTATGATTCCTCCTTAAGGGTAAATAAAAAGACCAGCAATCATTCGCTAGTCTTTTGTAACTTATATTTATTTAACTCTGATCCATCATGAATCAACTTCTCTTTTGTTCGCTTTTCATCCTTGCTAGATCCAAGCAAAATCATTTTTTGTACACCATCTTTCTCATAAGGAACAACAATAAAAAGATAATCTGGTTTATTGATAAATTCCCTGACACCTGCAGAATCTACTACTTTATATCTCTCTAATCCTTGATAATCTTTTTGTTTTTCTACGCTTACCTGTACAGGTTCAGGATTCATTTCTTCAGAATATTCCCAAGTAGTATCATCTATTATTTTTAGCTTATACCAATTTCCACCTAATTCTCTTTTCCAAACGGTTCCTGGTTGCAATAAACTATTATCTTTTTTAGCTTCAGATTTCTTGTTACTTGAACATCCACTTAAAATAATAAAAAATATTGCAAACATAGAGACAAACCATAGTTGCTTTTTCTTCATTTTATTCCTTCTTTCGTTGTATATTCTTAGTATATCAAATAACGAAAGTAGCAACAAAGCACATTTAGGGACATGGAGAACGGATACTCATAATTTCCCACCTTTCTATAGAAAGTTTCTTCTCTTGATACTGTGATTTATTATAAAAAAGAGATATAATAAAGAAAAATCAAGAGGGAGCATTACAATGTACGCTGATAAAAAGAAAATTGAATGGTTGCTGTTTGATAGTGGTAAATCAGTTCGTTCTATATCCATAGAATCTGGCGTACCCTTAACTACAGTAAGTGACCTTGCCAATAAACGCTCTAGTATAGACAACATGAGATTCATAAATGCTATAAAATTAAATAAATTAGCTGAAGAAATCGTTGATATTAATACTTCAACTAACAAATAAAATAAGGAAAGCCAAAATTATATAAGGCTTTTCTTATTTTTTTATTGACTATATCGGTTTACCGATATACAATGATCATGTAAACAATTTTAATTAACTTTAGGAGTTGAAAACATGAAATTATTAAACCCAAAAACTGTTATAACTATTGGAACATTTGCTGCCACACTTGCTCTTGCTGGATCTGTTGACGCTGCCTCAACTAACGTCATGTATCGCCTTTACAATCCTAATAATCATGAACATTTTTACACATCTAGCAAAAAAGAACGCGATCACCTAGTAAAGATTAAGTGGGGTAATTATGAAGGCCCTGCATGGGAAGCTCCAACAAGTGGTGGTTACCTAGTTTACCGCCTTTATAACAAAGGCCTTCGCGATCATCACTACACAGCTAGTTGGGACGAAGTGAAATGGTTGACCAAAAATTACGGTTGGACTTATGAAGGGCCTGCATGGCGTTCTGCCGAAAAAAATAATAAACCGATCTATCGCCTTTTCCTTCCTGGTGTAAAATCTGGTTCACATCATTACACAGCCAGTTGGAAAGAAGTACAATGGTTAACCAAAGACTATGGCTGGAAATACGAAGGTATTGGTTGGTATGGTGCTGATAACTCTAAACCTAAAGTGAATAGATCAGCTTTAGAAGCTCTTTATACGAGCGTTAAGGGAACTAAGAAAGGTGACTATACCGATAATACCTGGAACGCATTCCAAACCGCTTTAAACAATGCTAAAAAAGTGTTAAATGACTCAAAAGCAACTCAAAAACAAGTGGATAGTGCCAAAAATACATTAGATTCTGCTTACAAGGGATTAAAGAAAAAACCAGCTCCTACTGTGAACAAAACGGAATTAAAAGCCTTGTACAACCAAGTAAAATCAACTGCTAAAGGAGATTATACAGAAGGATCTTGGAATAATTTTCAGACTGCTTTGTCCAATGCTAAAAAAGTACTAGACGATTCCAAAGCTTCTCAATTCCAAGTAAATAATGCTAAAAATAGTCTTGATTCTGCATTTAAAGGGTTACAACACAAACCCAAACCTTCAGAATATGCGGTAACCGTCCGTCATATGAATCGACAAACTGGAACGTTGCTAAAAGAAGAACATGTCTCAGTAAAAGCTGGTACAAGTTACACTGCAAAAGCTAGAACCGACTTGACTAACTTTGAAGCACCACAGTACCAAGTAAATGGAAATGAAACACAAACACAAATGATTAACACAAATACCACATTTACTTTTTACTATGATGAAGTCTTTCTAGTTGAAGTGAAAGCTCGTCCAAATAAAGTGTCGGATACTGATCCGAATATCCAAGAACTCTATAATTATAGTAAGAGTTATCCTGTCGTTTATGGACAAAGCATCACAATTGAAGCACCTGCGTTCACTAATTTTGTTCTTGACCCTAGAGAAAGCTCTAGCAACACTGTGACTTTAAACAACGTTACAAGCAATCAAGGAATCAATTTTGCCTATACTCATCAATACAACGTCACTGTGAACCATATAAACGTTGACACAAACGCTGTTTTATCTACTGAAACACAAACGGTTTACGAGGGAGATAGTTTCTCTACTTCTTGGAAAAATATGACCGATCAAAACTACTTCTTGTGTAGAAATGACGATTCATCTGTTACCGTTGATAAAAATGGACAACGTATAATCAATAATGTTGACCAAAATCGAACGATCACTTTCAAATACAAAAATATCTCATTAAGTGATTTAAACAACTACGTGCGTCAAAAAGAACTTGCTTGGTTAAATAACTATCGTCAACAAAATGGCGTTACCCCAATGCAATTCAATGATATCGTTCAACAAGCTGCAGATATTCGTGCAAAAGAATTACAAGTAAGCTTCAGTCATTATCGTCCTGGCGGCGGTACTTTTCAAGATCTCTTAGAAAGTTTAGGTTGCTACGGTGCCAAAGGAGAAAATATCAATAGTTTCTACCTTTACGTTGACGATATCCTTTCAGATACAGGAGCAGTGAATGCCATGATTATGTGGAAAGATAGCCCTGCTCATAACGCAAACTTGCTTTACAACAATCAAAGCATCGTTGGTCTATCCCATGCTTATAAAGTTTCTGCAGACGGATCACTTTCTTCAGACAACGTATTTATTAGTGCTAATCCAATTTTCAAATAGAAAAACAAGGCTGAAAATCAGCCTTGTTTTTTTGCTTAATTGATCTTAAGAATTACATAACTAAAAGTAGCTAACACAAGTAATAGTAAGCTGACCACTAAAGTTGTTACTAAATGTGTAGAACCTGTTTTAGGAACAATGACTTGTGGCAAGTTAGGATCAACACCAATTGTCACTACATTCGTTTTATTTGAAACATTATCTACTGCTACTACGGCTTGGTTATCAATATTTTTTTCTGATTGTAATGGGGTTTTAGCTGTAAATATCAGCTGAATTTCTCGTCCATCTAAAAGATTATTACTTAAGAAGTCAGCGGAAGCTTCCCACTTCAGCGTTCTTGAATTGCTATCATAGGTTAGTGTGCCTTCAGACGTAATATCTTTTCCTGTACTCTTATCGATCACTTGCGCAGAACCTTCTTTATACGACAAACGAGCTTCAATTGGATCTTGAATACTAAATTGCTTGTAGTGTTCTGACGCAGAGTCTACGCCTTTTGTGTGCCATTTTTGTGTGACTAGATATTGTACTTCAGAGCCCGCGCTTAAAGGAGCTGTCGGCGTACCCTTCTTACCGTCATTTCGTCCGTTTACATCCTTTCCATTTTGTTGTACTTCTTTCACTGGAATTTTAGGGAAATAAACGGTAATAATATTTGTATCCTTTTCTACTTTATTAATGATCGACGTTCCCTGATTTTTGGCTACATTATTTTGATTGGCCAACTCATTGACTTTTACATTGATCACTAATTCGTAAGTTTCGCCGTTATACTTCATTCGATTTTTTAATGTATCAGCTTTCGCTACATATTTTACCTGGTGCTTAGATTTGTCATATGTTACTTCACCAGATACATCGAATTTTTTATTTGATCCACATTCTACGTGTGCATCGATGTAATCTACTTCTTTAGGCAAATTATCGATCAGTTCAAATCGATCATAAACCGCCAGCAAATCTACTCCTAAACGGTTTACCTTTTGTTTGATTCGATATTGAATCGTATCTCCTTCTTGTAAAACCTTATTATTAACGTCGTTCCCATCTTTATTGACACCAGTTTTTTCAGGTTGATCAGGAACAACACTAAAAAGAGTTGCAGATGATAAACTTGACCATGTAGCAAAATTTCCACCTACAACAAATAAAGGATTCGATCCTTTTATTCGAAAAGATACTGTCGCTTGGTTGAACTTTTCACTTCCTAATTCATCATAATGATCATTCCAATAAAGACCTTTATCAAATGGAGCCTTGTTATTTCCACCAACTACAGTCAAATTATTGTAATAGGATTTCTGTTCAGTTAACACGGTATCTTTCGTTACATACCAATCAGAATTATTCATGCCATGATAGTAAGCGTATTCCCCTCTTTGAGTATTATTTGAATTCTTCGCAATTGGATTCAAAGAATTGAAGCTAATAAACGTATCTCCATCAAATATTACTGGTGATCCATCATCATGTGTAACTACTAGTTGTACGTTCATTTGTGAGGCATGATAATGAAACCCACTATATAGATTATCTGAAATATAGAATAGTAGTCTTTTTTTGCTTTTACTAATTGAACTATTCGCATTATTAAAAGCTGCTTTGTAAGGATCACCTAAAGTGGCAAAAGGAAATTCATCAGATAATAGTTTAATATCAGAAAAAACAAGCTTTACATTAACTTTTTCTCCTTTATAGGTTGCAATTTTTCCGTAATCTGCTTCAATTCGAGTTTTTGAGGTCACATTATCAATAATTAATGAAGTTTGTCCATAATTCTTTTGAAAAGAAGGATAACGCGTGTTTAGAGCAATATTATTATCGGTTAAATAGTTGATATTCCCCCAAGCACTGCCCTGATTTGCTGCTAAATGCTTTTTCTGAACAGATCCTGAATCATAGACTTTGATTGTGGCGTTAGCATTCGGTACATCTTTTGGAATAATAAAATTATTCTTTACGTTCTGGATTGGATTTGACGGATCGACAATAACTTTTTCAGCAAAGACATTGGTTGTTTTTAATCCAAACAATGTACCTAACATCATCATTATGGGAAAAACATATTTTAACCGTCTTGTCCACGAGTGTTTAAAATTCATCCCTTCATCCCCTCTTTTTTGTAAATAACTAGTGAAATTCCGACTACAATGATCAAATTGGCCGTAATAAATAATGGATTCCTAATGAGTTTTTCCATAATATCTAGCGGCATAGAAGCAGCTGGTATGCTGAAAATCCTCATTAGGTATGGTTGGTACCTTGGTAAAATAGATAGTTGAGAAAATAATAAACCCCAGTATAAAAAGACTGCGATTAAACAAGAAAGATTGAATAATAATAATTTGAACCATTTCATCTTATTTCTTCCTTAATTTCTAGAAAACAAGTGAGTAACAAAATCCCAACAATGCTCAAAGAAGTTTTTCTTTACGCCAGTAGAAACGATTTTTTTCACTTCTTCTTTAGGTTGCGAAGCTTCTGATTTAGGATAAATCCACACATCCTTTAAAAATTCACCGTCTTTATCAGAAACAGGTGTTAAAAGCAAAATATCCTCGCTATTAGAAATATTTTCAGGACTTGATCCATTGACAATATAATAAGCTTGTTTCTGATTTGCCTGTACTTCTACCGAGAATTCAAAGACACCTGTTTGTTGATCAATTGTCTTTGTTTCTCCATTAGAAACTAGCTTCAATTGATCACTGGATAGTTTTTTCACTCGATCTTTTAATTGGGATTCAATTTGGTCAGTAGTGAG
The DNA here is from genome assembly GCF_040887125.1 of Enterococcus sp. C74. Taxonomy (NCBI): domain Bacteria; kingdom Bacillati; phylum Bacillota; class Bacilli; order Lactobacillales; family Enterococcaceae; genus Enterococcus; species Enterococcus sp. C74. The sequence goes on from NZ_JBFOFA010000010.1 coordinate 68,932, forward strand.
ATCCTTAACATCCATCTTTTGTAAAATGTCCGATACATCATAAACAGAAAATTTCGCGCCATTTACTCCTTCTTGTTTTTCAAGCTTTTGCCCCTGGTTGTCTAATTGTTCGGAAGAAATAATTTTTTGAACGTGAATAGTCTGTTTGACTATTTGATCGTCTTCAGCAATTTTCGGTTCTTCTGAAGAATCAACTGTTGACGAATCGACGGTTTCATCGCTACTTTGAATCGTGCTGCTATCTGACGTTTGCATCGTTTGTTCTGTGTTATCCGTGCTTTCTTGACTGTCTGCAAACATCAACTGTGTGTAGGCAGTGAAAGAAAGAAGAGCGGCTGCACAAACAAATAGCCATTTTCTATTTTTCATGTTGGTTACCCTCCTTTATTTTTTCTTTTTATAAACAAATAGCGAACCAATGATCATGACTGAAAGAAAAACAGTACTTCCTAAAAGCCATTTCCAAGATAATTTTTGTTTCTTATTTTCTTCATCTTTTAATTCCGATTTTGTAAAGGTTACTCGCTTCCCATACACTAGAAAACGGTGTGTGTTGATCCCCTTAGGCGTACATGTCATTAGCGTTACTCGATCTTCATTGGGATTTGGTTCTAAGTAAGTGACAAAGTTTCTTTGTAGTTCGTCTTTTTGCACTTCCTCAATCCGATCGATTTGATAAGCGTGCTGCTCACCATCAACTTTGATATAAAACTTTTCTCCCTTTTTTACTGAAGGTAAATCATCAAAAAGATTATCTTTATAAAGTCCACTATGACCTGCGATTAAAGGATTTTTACCGTTTCCTCCTGTAATATCACCAGTTCCTTCCGTAATACCTACACCATTTTCTAAAATTTTGTCGGACGTTCCGTCATAAATTGGTAGTTTTAAAGAAATACTTGGAATTGTAAGAATACCAACAGGATCGCCTAACTCAATCTTAGCAACATCCAAAGAAGAATCCGTTTCTGCTGCCGTTCCTGTTCGATCGATTGCGGCAATCTGCTGATTTTGTTGGTATTTCGCCACGCTCGCTTCAGCAGGCATCAAAAGTAAGACACCTACAGCTGAAAGTAACCAGAAAGCAATGATCCATTTACCCATGATTCGCTTTTTCTTAGGCTTCCTGATAATCATTGGTTTTGATCCTTCTAGGCTTTCTTCTTAAAGTAAACAACTGCAGAAAGTGCCCCTGCTCCTAGCAACAAGCAAGAGATTAATACATACGTTTGAAAACCGTTGCTACCGGTCATTGGTACGGAAGCTTTTTGATTGTTTTTGATCGTGATTCGGTTTTCTTCTTTGTATGAATCTTTGTTTACTTTGAAAGAGATCTCTTTCGTTAATTTTTGATAGTTTTCAGGCGCTTTTGTTTCTTCCAGTGAATATTCACCTTCAGTTAAACCAGTGATTTCAAAGTGACCTTCTTTATCTGATTTTAGGATCGCTGCATTTGCTACATCGTCTACCCATACTGCTTCTTTGACACCGTCTTTATCCGTATCAACTAATCCACCATAATATTTTCCTTCTGCGTTTTTAGCAGCAAATTCTGCGCCTTCAAGCGGTGTTGCTTTGATTCCAGTTCCAAATAGTCCGCTATCGACTTTTAAGAATTTTGCACCATAAGTCACAACGTCAGCTTTCGTTTTTTCGTGGTGTTCTTCCTGATTAAATGGATTGTTGTTATAAACGAAATCCACGCTATTTGTTAATGGATTGGCAACAGCTGCGCTGTCATTTACATACATGTTATAAGTCATTTGAAGATCTTGTCCGTGTAAACTTGCTACAGTATCACTTACTTGGCCATTATTCACGATAAAATCGATCACAAAGCCATTTTCTGAATTTTGGATTTTATAATCTGTATTTTCTTTTAATACCACAGATCCATCTTTATTTATTACTTTGATATTTGCTTTAGCAGCGACATAAGAAAGTCCTTGTCCTGCTGTATCCCCCCATTTAAATACACTGTAAGGAGAAGTTTCGCTTTTCACTCCGTTTACTGTGATACCGTCTGCTCCGCCTGCAATGTCTGTTGGGATATGAATCGTTCCTTGATAATTTACTGCGTCACCAATTTGGAAAGAATGTTCTTGTCCTGTTCCATTTGTTACTGTTTTATCGATCACTGGTGCTTTATAGTTTACGTATGAAGCTTTTAAGTCACTTGTCACGCCATCATTCGTAATTTCAAAGGTTAATTTATTGTGCGCATCGTTGCGAGCGTCTGCGCCTAATAAATATTGATCTGCTGTTGGTTCTTTATCTGATCCCACTACAACTTCTGAAGGAACTTCCACAAAATAGTATTTTCCTAACGTCAAATCAGTAGCAGTCAGCTTTCCTTGATCATCCGATACAAGATCTCCTAATTTTGTTCCTTTTCCAGGTTCACCCTTGTATAACTCAAATTTTGCCCCTTTTATAGGTGTTTGTTTGCTTTGAGCTGTGCCATCGTCACCAAATTTCGTTAATTCAAAACTCAACTTAGAAACAATATTTTTAGGATATAAGTGAATGTCTTTTAAAAAACCTGAACCTGTATTATCAGTCATTGGCGCAATCGCAACCATTGGTTTCGCTTTTTGTGTGACTAATCCAGCAGCGGATTTACTTTCATAAACCACATATACATTCCCTTTGGAATTGACATAGGCTGGTTGATCAGCAAAAGTAATCTCACCATTTTCATCTACAGCTGAAGTAATTTTGTTGGTTGCATTCTTGACGTACTCACTGTTAGATCCCTTGTCTTCTACATCTTTAACGATTTCGTCCACTTTCGCGTTGGTTAGATCAGAATCTTCAGTCGGTAATACTTGATTCGTAATATTTCCTAACGTAAACTCAACATCACCATAATCTGCCTTGTTGTATTTCGTTACACCTGTAGGATATTGATCGTGCGTATAACCATCGTTTTTGATCCCGTCAATATCAACATTCAATTGCGTTCCTTGATCGTACATTAATTTATGAACCGTGATATTGACCTTCTCTGGTGGCGTTTTTTGCGTGACATCTTCTGCATGTGCTTGATACCCCTGAAAGCAGCTTGCAATGATTCCTAACATTCCAACAAGCATTCCAGCTTTTTTTACATACCGATTTATTGCCATTTTTTACTCTCCTCATTTCATATTTCAACGACTCGCGTTGATTAAAACCTTGTTATTGTAGCTCTCCCTGTACCACGTATCTTTCTTTTCCTTGTGACGTATAAACACAAGTAAACAACGTTAATAAGGGTTTCTCTCCTTTCTTTGGCAAAGACAAGAAAGAGTTCTCTTCAGGAACGCCATCGATTAATTTAAAGAACTCAGGTACGATAAATTTACGCGTTACCTTGTAACGATAGACGCCATCGTTACTAACTAAGTCCATCACCTCCCCTAATGACAACTTTTGAATATCAGAAAATAAAACACCTGGCATTTCCATGTTATGACCTGCTAGGACATAGTTTCCTTTGCCCATTTCAGCATCTTCATAAAAATAAGTAGCCGCTCCAAGACTCAAAGTGTATTGATTTGCCCCTTTAAAAATTGGCAATGCTAAACCAAGTGCAGGAATCTGAATTTGTGCAAATACTTGTTTATTGACGCCCATTTCGATTGCTTCTTGTTGTATGGACAACATTTGCCCCAAAGACATATCATTATTGACGTTCGTTGCATCCTCCTTATAACTCTTTGCATGTGCATTGATTTGATCTACGGGCATCTTTTTTTCTATATTTTGCTTAAACACCTCTCCTTCATGTTTTTGGTAGCTAACATAGCCAAACACACTGCAAAAGACGATTAAAGCGACTCCTAAAAAACCAAATAACCATTTTCTCATCCAGCTACCCCCTTTCAGACAAAACAAAAAATCTTTTTCTCATTTCCATAGAAAAAGTTTTAAAAATGAATTCTATTAATGAATGTCATGAGACTTCTAACAATAGTTGACAATTAGAACTTGTTTTCACATAAGTTCGTCTCAACTGTTCAAAGTTTTTCATTGAACCTAACAAACAAGCTTTCTCTTTTCCTGTTATCTGCATATCATTGATATATTGCATGACAGATAATCTTTTAAGGTGTTTTTGTTTCATCGTTTTTAGCAACTTTTCTTCCATTTCTTTCGACACTTTTTTTCTGTTTTCGATTTCTTCATAATTCATGAGATTTCTTACCTTCCTTTATTTTTTGTCAAAAGAAAAAAGCCTATGTTAACATACGCCTTTGATTTACTTTAGTTATTATATTTTTCATTTGATTACTGGTCGAACAGGTTTTAACTCTTTAATTCCGTTTTGAATTCTCCAATAGTCGAATTCTTTTCTCAACGTTGATTTTTTCATATTTGTCCCTTCCGCTAGGGATCGAAAAACGTCTCTTGGAGTATAACCTCGAGCTAATAATTGAATGTACTTTCCTTTAGTTAAACTGTCCATACTTATTGGTTCTAAAACTGATTTTGCCATTTCTTACCTCCATTATCCAAAACATTCAATTTACCGTAATAACAAAATTAAATATTATATCTGTAATTAAAGATGCAAAAAACACGATTAAATTCAATAGCAATAAATAAAAAAATGAAGATATGCCTGGAATTCTGTAAGTAATAAGTTAAACATATTTATTCACCTTCATTGATCGTAATCATTGAATCTCATCTTCTTCCATAGAAAGCTTTTTACATAATTTTCCGACACCATATCGTAGTGTTGCTGCCAATATAAGACATATCACTTGGAACATGAACCATTTAAATGCAAATAAGTTTTCATTGAAGAGCAACCCATTCATGAACCAAGCGATAAGTGTGCCATAGAAAGCAGCGAAAGCAAATAAAAATGTAGCGACAGTTAAAGTGTCAAAGACAATCAATAAAAATATTTTAAATACTTTTTTCACATGGTAGTCTCCTTAATTTTTATTTATCATCAGCTGTAAAGTACTCTTTCACTGTTTCGTGTAGTTGCAGCATTCTACTGCATTCATTACCGACAAAATTGCTTCTTTTTCTAAAATCTCTTGTTTGAATTGCTTCGGAGCTAATCGCATGACACTCAAGTCATTTTCAAGCTTTTCAATCCATGCACTTTTACTCATTTTCGCAAATTTTTGAATCATCCCTCTACCACCTTTGCTATCTAATAAATTAGTTTTACTTCATAACGAATATCTTTATCGTTTTTCGTTTACTCAAAAATATATAAAAGAAATCGACTCGTTTATGGCGTCCGAAACGAGAAACCCTAGTAGAAAACGGTAAATGCTCGATTGATCCAAAGATCAACGTCCTCGCAAGTATCTACATGTACTGCAGCACACGACACAATTTCTTGTGCGTCCCCCCCATCACGAGAAGACCTACTCCTTATTCCATGAGTTTGCGTCAAAGCCTAGATCCCTTAGTAGCTGCTCATGATTAATCTAGGCGCTATTCTAACTTGTCTAACTTCTAAATTCCCTCTTGTTTACTCTGCGCATATTATTTACACAAATTCATTTCACCACTATCCAAACAAGTGCATTTACTCGATTGACCAATTTTTTACGTTACCAATCGTAAAAACCTACCCCGTCACTCCCCGAAGGAAATTGTTGATAGATCAAGTCTACTCCTTATTTTTCTAGTGATTCTAAGTTCCTTTAGAAGTCTCGACAATATTTTCAAGCAAGCGAAAAACGATAAAATATAAGTTATGAGAATGACAAATTCAGCTGATCAAACGACCCATCCCTTTTGCGGTACAACGCAAGACTCCATTTTTTTTTCGACCAATTAGTACACCGTTTTGGTCATAAACATGTTTGATTGTTGGATATAGATCTTTTAAAGGAATAGGATCTTTTAAAATTATTTGCTTGCGTTTCCCATTGTAATAAATCATTTCTTCTGAGACTTTGTCTTTCTGGATTATATATTTCTTACACTGCACAACGGTTTTACTTTGACCAGTTGATAGTTTCTTCGTGATTTTTTCTGTAGTGGTACACCGTTTACCGTAGTGACAAATATCTTCGAGACTCAAAATTCCTGTATATGACATAGAATAAACCTTCCACTTTCTTTAAATATTTTTAACTAAGTTTTTCTTGTTATTTTTCAAAAATAGAGAATTGATTTTCGTTCATGACAAACAAAAAAGAGGGAACGCATCCAAACATGCGTTCCCTCTAATTTCAGCGTTCGTCATACGGCAAAGAGCCACACGGATATTTTTATAACATTATGCCTTGACACAATTCATCGTAATATCACGTATTTTTAACCTTAATAAAGCCAAAAAAAGTGGTATCACTTTTGAATATCTGTTATACTAAGTCCGTTGCGGGTAATACCGTAACACTGAAAGGTAAACGCATTAAGGGGTATAGACTTAATGCCACCTGTGGACGTCGACGAAGGTTACCAGCCTTCCGAGTCTCACAGGGCCTTTCTTTTTTTTGTATTTTCAATTATCCAAATTTATCGTCCAAAAGTGCAGAACGAAAATCAATTCATCACAAGCATAGCAGACAATTAAATTTAAAACAACTAAAAATATACAAAAAAGTGTAATTGAATATTAGCAGCACTGCCTGAAAAGAAGTAATATCAGGCTTTTCAGCTTGGGGAAATAAGTGAATTACCTCTCTTCATGAATTATTATAACTCAAAAAAACACATATGCAAACACTAGTTCCCTATTTTTTTGAATGAAAAATAACTAAAATATCTAACGATTATGAATTTAAAACCTACGATTGTGATTATTTTCGCAAACTTTTAATCTTAAAACTCCGGAATAATAACTATTTATTTGTAACATTTGTAATATAATTAAAATTATAAAAAAGTTCTAATTTAAAATTGATCATTTTTATAGTGATCGCTTTTTATCAACTACTCTAACCAATTTTCCGTACTAACTGTTGGTAATTCGTTAAATTTTTCTCTTTGTTCGTTTGCAAGCTTTGCCGCAATAGCTTTTTCAATAAACCAGTTTTTTACATACACAAAAATCAAATTCTGCAAATTCTTTACTTTTTCAATCTTTTGCTTTTGATAAGCTTTTAGTAAAGTCATATACAGCCCTTTTTCAGCATCAATTCCATAAGATTCAAGTTCTTCATAAACGACAATAGTTTTCTCTAATTCCTCGGCTTTTTTCTTTGCATTATGAATAGTTTGAACGGTTTGTTGTGCTTCTTTGAAAGTATTGGAAAATGTTTTTATCAAGTTTAATACTTTTTCTGGTACAAAAGTATTGACGCTATCTTCTTTCATGATATCGACGAAGTTACCTAGTAAAATTTTATTTTGTAATTGGTCTGCTTCAGTGTCTATTAAGTGTCTATTAGTGTCTAAAGAAGAAGAATAGAATAGATTGTCTCCTTTTTTCCCACTTTCGAAAGAAAGCTGATTTAAAGCCTTTTTATTCGAAGGTGGGTTTTTCCCACGTCCAGAAGAATCTTTTAGTTCCAAGTGTTTGTTCGAAGGTGGGTTTTTTCCACTTTCGGGATTGAGTTCTTTTACTTTATTTTTAGTATTAGTATGCACAAAGACGTCTTCTGCTGTAACTTCTAGCTTTCCAAGATATAGTCTATTTGGTAAATTTAACCATTCTCCATTTGGTAGTTTTTTGGGAGGTGTACGTTTCTCGAACAAAAGATTTTTAGATTTCAATTCCTTTTTTATCTTAGATATTTTATTTTCCTTGCAACCTAAAATGTCCATTAACTCCGCACGGGTAAAAATAAAAAAAATTCTGTTTTGCTCATCAATCCAGTTATTCTCAATAGACGCTTCACATCTATCCTGTAACATTGCATAAGCTATTTTTGAATCATTGCTCATGTCTTTATAAAGGGGAGAAGTAAATA
>NZ_JBFOFA010000011.1:0-69798 GCF_040887125.1 Enterococcus sp. C74
ATATAAGAGGTCGTGAACAACACGGCCTCCTTTAAGAATTAAGGGCGAAACATTGAAAAATAGCATTTCTTATTTTTTATTTTCGGACTTAATTCCGTAGAAGTGATACTGTGAGTGCCGTTTATTGATCGCTAAAAATAAGCAATATCAGGCTTGTTTCAAATCTCTTTGTTTACCGTCCGCTTTCTCGATAGATGACTTCTAAACAAAAGGCACAAGGTTCGTCATTCTCACGTCTTGAGCCATAGAGATCATAACAAACATGAAAGCCTTCTTCATAAATCTTTTCTAAGTTCATACGAGATTTTGAAAGTTCTTGTTTCACATTATCTGCTGGTGTTTGTACTTGATTTAATTCCCGTAAATGCTCTCTTAAACGTTGATTTTCCATTTCCAACGTTGTATTTTTTTCAACGATCTCATGTAATGCTTGCTTCATTTCCACCAATTCAGTTAATGTATTTCTTAGCTCTGATTCTAATTGGTTCAAGCCATCATATAATGATCTCTTATCCATTTATCTCACCTACCTGGATGAAGTTTTTCAATTCATCCCATTCATATTCGATTGGATTTTCCCGACCTGTTAATCGAACATTTACTAGTCGATTAAGTAAGTTCAAGCCGACAACTTTCCCTTTACCATCAGGAGTGTTAACCACTGTTCCAAAATCTGGAAGTGCTTTTTTTGCTAATTCATATTCTTCATTTTCATATTGCAAGCAACACATCAAACGTCCACACAACCCAGATATCTTAGTCGGGTTTAAGGACAAATTTTGATTTTTTGCCATTTTGATTGAAACTGGAACAAAATCTCCTAAAAAAGAAGCACAGCATAAAGGCCGTCCACATGGACCAATCCCACCTAGCAATTTTGCTTCATCTCGTACTCCGATTTGTTGAAGTTCAATCCTAGTGCGAAACACGGCAGCTAAGTCTTTGACTAATTCCCGAAAATCAATTCGTCCATCTGCTGTGAATGAAAAAATGAGTTTACTACGATCTAACGTATATTCTACATGAATGATCTTCATTTCTAACCCATGTTTTTTGACTTTTTCTTTCGCAATCAGCCTGGCTTGTTCTGCATCTTCTTTATTTTTTTGTTCTTTTTCGAGTTCTGCTTGTGTCGCTTTATGCAAAATTGAACTGATTTGCTCAGGCAATTCTTCCGGATCAAGTTCTGCTTTAGGAATGGCGACAGTTGCAATATGTAAGTTTTTTTGAGTTTCAACGATTACTTTCTCGTTGTATTCATACGTTAATTGACCAGGTTTAAAATAATAGATAGGACCTGCTTCTTTATAACGGACACCTACTACTTCGACCATTTCCATCCCCCTTGACCCTCATTTTTCCTGCTGTCTCAGCCAGTAATTGTTTGTAAAACAAACTGTTCCGCTACTGCTTGGAAGCTGACATTGCTTCTTAATTTCTGTTCCGCTAATAAAATACGCTCAATCGTCTGATTAATACGTGTTACTTTTCTAAGATTTTCTGCTATTAAAGCTTGTTGTAAAGCTTCTTGATAATAAAACATTAAGATTGATAAACCAGTAAATTGTTGCGATTTTTCTTTAAAAGTCTTTATTAACTTTTTTTGAACATAAATGAATGCTTGTGTATCATTTTTTTGCAAATACACAAACCACTGTTGAATCGAATCCTTAGCATCATTAAACCATTCATTTTGCGATATTTCAACTGCTTTTGTGAAACTGTTCGTCAAGAAAGTCAAAAGTTTCGCTTTTTCTAAAGGAATCTGTGCTTGTTGTAATTTATAAATCAACGCATCTTTAGCCAGCTCCTGAAAATGCAAGATTTGGCAGCGTGATTGAATCGTTGGTAAGATTCGCCCAATCGAATCTGTTTCTAAGATCGCTAGAAAATCGCCTGGTGGTTCTTCTAAAAACTTAAGCAAACTATTTGCTGCACTTGCATTCATCTTTTCTGCTTCTTGAATAAGGAAGACTTTCTTCCTAGATTCATAACCACTACGACTAAATTCGGTTTGCAAACGTCTAATTTGATCGACTTTGATCGTTTGCCCTTCTGGTACGATCGTTAAAACGTCTGGATGTTCTTGGTTTTGGATTCGTTGACAATTATTGCATACTCCACAAGGAAGTTGTTCCTGCAGATTCGTACAAAACAGGTGTTGTGCTAACCAAATCCCCATTTCGTGTTTTCCCGTTCCTTTTTCGCCTTCAAAAAGATAAGCATGAGCGAGGCGCCCATGCTCAAAACTTCGTTGAAGCTGTTGATACACGATAGGTTGCATTTGATCCAGCGTAAATTCTTGATCCATGGCGCCTCCTAAAATTGATGAAATCCTTCAACTGGTAACACAAAGACGGTTGCTCCACCGACTTCAACTTCTACTGGATAAGGAACTCCACCGTCCATAGAGATATCCAACGTGACAGGTGTTGAAACAAATTGTTTTCTTGATTCACAAGTTTTTTTGATGATTTCTAATGCTTCTTCTACACGTTCGTCTTCAATCCCAACAATAAATGTACTGTTGCCAGCTTTCAAAAAGCCACCAGTTGAAGATAATTTTGTTGCACGGATATTGGCATCAATCAATTCATTGGATAAACGATTACTGTCTTTGTCTTGAATAATTGCTAAAATAATTTTCATATACAGTCACCTTCCTAGTTTTCAAAAAATTGTGGATATTGTTCAACAATGGCTCTGTAACTTGTTTGAAGTACCTCTTCAAAGCTCTTTCTTGCATCAATTTTATAAATACGTTCAGGATTCTCTTCAGCTATTTTTAAATACGCATGACGTACTCGTTGATGAAATTCCAATCCTTCTGAATCTAATCGATCGATTTGACCTCTTCGGTTCTCTTTAATGCGATGCAATCCAGTATCTGAATCAATATCGAGATAAAGGGTAAAGTCAGGTGTCGTACCTTCTGTAGCAAATTCATTCAAGCGGGCAATCTCAGAAACACCAATTCTACGTCCCGCCCCTTGATAAGCCAATGAGCTGTCTACAAATCGATCACATAAAACAATGCTTCCTTCTGATAAAGCAGGTAGGACTTTCTCGACCAAATGCTGTCTTCTAGCCGCAGCATATAGCAAAGCTTCTGTCCGTTCATCCATCCGATCATTTTTAGGATCAAGGATAACTGCCCGAATCTCTTCGGCAATCGGGATCCCACCTGGTTCTCTTGTTTGAATGATCTTTGTTTTTGCTACTTTTTTCAAAAGAGGGAATAACTCATTTAGAATACTGGTTTTCCCAGCTCCATCTGGTCCCTCGATCGTAATAAATAGTCCGTTCACATTTTTGCCCCCATCTCTTGCGTTACTTCTTTATTGTAGCCGAAATTCTTTTTTATAGAAAATTTATAACTCGCGTCTGCCTTCTACCGCTTTTAACAGGGTCACTTCATCAGCATATTCGATATCCGAACCAACGGATAAGCCGTGGGCCAATCGAGTGACTTTGATACCAGCCGGTTTGATCAATCGTGAAAGATACATGGCAGTAGCTTCTCCTTCAGTGGTTGCATTTGTTGCAATGATCACTTCTTTCACTTGATCATCATGTAGGCGTTCAAGTAACGAAGAAATGTTGATATCTTCAGGTCCAGTCCCTTCCATTGGAGAAAGAACCCCATGTAGAACATGATAAAGCCCACGATATTCCCGCATTTTTTCTAACGCCATCACGTCTTTTGGTTCTTCGACAACTAAGATAACTCCCCGGTCTCTTGAAGGATCTTTACAAATCTCACATGGGTCTTCTTCTGTGATGTTGCCGCAAACACTACAAAAATGAAGATCTCGTTTGACACTTAACAACGATTTAGCAAATTCATTCACGATTTCATCTTTCATATCGATCGTGTAGAAAGCTAATCTTGTGGCTGTTTTCTGACCGATCCCTGGCAGTCTCATGTAACTATCGATCAATTTAGCAATTGGTTCTGGATATTGCATTTTCATTACCCCTTTAGGAAAAATTAGAAGGGTAACCCCTTAGTGTATTTTCCCATTGTTTTTTCAGATTCTGCATCGATTTTTGTCAAAGCATCATTGACAGCCATCATCAACAGGTCTTGCAACATTTCTGTATCTTCAGGATCCACGACACCTTCACTGATTTGGATGTCTTTCATCCGACGATCACCTGTAAAAATAACTTTTACTAACTCATTGGTTGCTACACCAGTAAATTCTGTTTCGTTCAATTGTTCTTGTGCTTGAACCATCTCTTTTTGCATTTTTTGGACTTGTTTCATCATCCCTTGCATGTTTCCCATTCCGCGCATCATAATTGATCATTCTCCTTTTTTTATTTAATCATCAATGATTGTCACAACATCTGTGCCAAAGATTTCTTCGGCTTTCGTGACGATCGTTTCTTCACTTGGTGCTTGTTGAGGGATCAGTTCGATCTCTTCATCTGAATCTTCCGGAGCAAAAGAATCATCATTACTCCCGTCTTTTGCTTGGACTAAATAGTCTTTGCGGATCGTTGGCCAGCTTTCTCTCGTGATATAGACTGAATCTGGTGCATAGTCTTTGATCATTCGACTTAAATTATTATGGATCGCCAACTGTAATTCTTCGTCGTTAGCAGCTCGTTGACAAACGATCTCGTAATCAAACGCAATGACTAACCCAGTAGGACTAGCCGCAACTGGTTCACTTGCTTTAAGCATCGCTCGTTGTGTCACAGACAAACTCATCAACAAATCGTCCCAGACTTCTTTGACTTCATTCAAATGCTTTCTGGTCGCTTCTCTTAGAACCTGATACACTCGTTCAGTTGGTATCCGATACGTACTTGCTTGTTTCTTTTGAACAGGAGCTTGTGTTTGCTTGGCAGTAGTTGAAGGGGTTCCCCCATTCGTTTTGATCTCGTTGATCGCTTTTTTCAGCTCTTTGATCTCTGCTTGTAGCTGATTGATCAACTGACTGTCTACTTCACTTGCTTGGTTACTACTTGAAGGAGCAGCTGAACCAGAAGCTTGAGCTAGCTTGACGGTTGCTACTTCCAAATAGATCGTAGCACTATTAGTAAAACGAATCTCATTTTGTGTTTCACTCAAAATATGGATCATCTGAAAAAGTCGAGGTGCAGGTACTTCTTTTGCTAGTTCGACAAATGGTTCTCGAAGTGAAGTTGTTCGTTCTGCTACGAGGTTTGGTGCTTGTTGGTACATCAGTAAGTCACGACAATACTGTAAAAGATCTTCTAAAAAGCGCCGTGCTTCCTTACCAGCAGCTAAGATATCTGTTAATGATTCTAACGCTTTGGGCACTTCATTATTCACACAAGCGCCTAAAAATTCATCCATCATCTCGTTGGTTAGACTACCGGTAACTTGCATCGCATCATCCACAGTTACGATCCCATTACTAAAAGAAATCGCTTGGTCCATGATACTTAGCGCATCACGCATCCCGCCTTCTGCTGCTCGAGCAATAACCCCTAGTGCTGGTTCTTCATATTGTACGTCTGATTGCTTTAAAATGTATGCCAAATGCTCAACGATATCTGCTGCATTGATTCGTTTGAAATCAAAGCGTTGTGTTCTGGAAATGATCGTTGCTGGTATCTTATGTGGCTCGGTTGTTGCTAAAATAAAAATAACATTTTCTTTAGGTTCTTCTAAAGTTTTCAACAATGCATTGAACGCTCCGGTAGAAAGCATATGCACTTCATCTATGATATAGATTTTATAAGTTGCTTTTGTCGGTGCGTAGTTCGCTCGATCTCGAATAAAACGTATTTCTTCGACTCCGTTATTACTTGCTGCGTCGATTTCAATCACGTCTTCTTGTGTTCCCGCTGTAATCGACTGACACATTTCACAATGATTACAAGGTTCTCCATCTTGACTATTCGGACAGTTGATAGCTTTTGCAAAAATTTTAGCTGCACTCGTTTTACCAGTTCCTCGTGGTCCTGTAAATAGATAAGCATGAGAAGTTTTATGGGAAACGATAGCATTTTTCAACGTCTGTGTCACCGCTTTTTGCCCGACGATGTCTTCGAAACGCTGTGAACGCCAGACACGATAGAGTGCTTGATATGCCATGAAGATCCCCCTTTTTTGAAAAATTCACTATCTTTTATTATACGTGATTTTGCTAAAAAAAACTACTATAGTTATGAGAAGAATCATGATTTGTCGTTTGTAGTTACTTGTGTATTCCCCGATTCTTTCAAATAAATACTCACAAACAGCTTTCTCGATCTTCCTTGCTTTTTGCAACTGAAAGAAAATCAGCTAAACAGCTAATATCCATCTTCCGTCTGAGAGTTTTTCATTGCTCCTATGGTATAATAGAGTCATTCATTTAACAATCAACATTCATAAAGGGAGGAATTTTTTATGGGTCTTATCAAAGCAGCAACAAGCATGATCGGCGGTGGATTAGCAGATCAATGGATCGAAGTAATCGAACCAGCGGATATGAGCGATACAACAGTTATGACAAAAGGTGTGAAAGTACGTAAAGATGATAAACGTGGCTCCAATCGTAAAGGAACAGAGGATGTTCTAACTGACGGAACCGTTGTCCATGTCTATCCGAATATGATGATGCTCCTTGTAGATGGTGGTAAAATCATTGATTATACTGCCGAAGAAGGCTACTATACGATCAAAAATGACTCTGCTCCTTCCATGTTCAATGGTTCATTGAAAGGTGCGATCGCAGAAACTTTTGAACGTTTTAAATTCGGTGGCGTGACACCTCAAAAGCAACAAGTCTTTTATATCAATCTTCAAGAAATCAAAGGAATCAAGTTTGGTACCAGTGCGCCGCTGAACTATTTTGACAATTTTTACAATGCTGAATTGTTCTTACGAGCTCATGGTACTTATTCGATCCATATTACTGATCCAATTTTGTTTTATACCAACGCTATTCCTAAAAACAAAACGCAAGTAGAAATCTCAGATATTAATGAGCAGTATCTGGCAGAATTTTTAACAGCTCTTCAAGCTGCAATCAACCAAATGTCTGCTGATGGTCAGCGCATTTCTTATGTTCCATCAAAAAGCTTAGAATTAAGTAAATACATGGGCAATGTTTTAGATGAATCTTGGAATGAATTACGTGGTATGGAAATCGTTTCTGTCGCAGTAGCAAGTATTTCTTACACAGATGATTCAGTGAAATTGATCAATATGCGTAATGAAGGTGCGATGTTGGGAGATCCAAGTGTCCGTGAAGGCTATGTTCAAGGTTCGATTGCTCGTGGGATGGAAGCAGCTGGTAAAAATGATGCCGGCGCGATGACTGGCTTTATGGGCATGGGAATGGGAATGAATGCTAATGGTTCTTACCTTTCACAAGCAGCACAAAATAACCAGGAACAAATCAAACAACAAGCTGAAAAACAAAACCAACAAACCGCTCAAGGGAGCAATGATACTTGGACATGTCCAGTCTGCGGAACTGAAAATACGGGAAAATTCTGTTCTAACTGTGGGGCAGCCAAGCCAGTTGCAAATGTCCAACCAAAGTTACAAATGAAATGTAGTAAATGTAACGAAGTGGTCGATCTTTCAAATGGTATCCCTAAGTTTTGTCCAAATTGTGGAAAACCATTCAAAGGAATCCCACTCGACTAAGTTTTAGAAAGGTGTGGATAGAATGGACGTTCTTACACATAAATGCCCAAACTGTGGGGGTCCTCTCACGTTTGATCCAAAAGATCAAAAATTCCACTGTGACTATTGTTTAAATGTTTACACTGAGGAAGAAGTCAGTCAGTACGAACAAGAACAAAAAGCAGCCCGAGGGATTCACTCAGAAGATCAACCGTCCTCCCAACAAGATTCTGAAAAAGATTTTACTTTTACTGCAGATGAACAGTTGGAGCAGATGGATGAAGCAGAACGAAAAGCGTTTGAAGAAGCTGGTGGTTTTTCTGATCCTAGCGATCAAGCAACACCAGCTGAATCAGTGGAAGAAGAAACAGAAGCAACGATGGAACTATTTCTTTGTCCAAGCTGTGGAGCAGAGATCGTGACCGATGCAACAACGGCTGCTACTTACTGCTACTATTGTCACAATCCAGTTGTTTTATCCGGACGGTTAAGTGGAAAATTACTGCCAAATAAAGTCTTACCATTTGCAGTCGAAAAAGAAGAGGCGGTCGAAAAATTTTTAGCTTGGACAAAGAAAAAATGGTTTGTACCCAAAGAATTTTTCAACAAAGACCAAATCGACAAACTAACTGGCGTTTATTTTCCTTATTGGACAACGGATGCAACCGTTGACGGCTCTATGCAAGCGACCGGAACAGTGATTCGTATTTGGCGAGTGGGTGACATCGAGTATACAGAAACCAAACAGTTTGCTGTTCATCGAGAAGGCTCACTTTCCTTTAAAGAACTAGTAAAAAATGCATTGTCCAAGAATACCCAACAAAAAATGGTGGAAGCAGTCCAACCGTTTCCTTTGAACAAGGCAATTGACTTCAAAAGTCAGTATCTGGCAGGGTTTCAAGCAGAAAAACGAGATATCGAATATGAAGCAATCAAATCACAAGTGCAAGATGAACTGCAAGATTACTCCGAGAAATTGTTACGTGACACCGCAAATGGTTATACCACATTGACCAATGTTCGGACTTCGACAGATATTACTAGTGAGAATAATGAATATGTTCTTTTACCGGTATGGTTAGTCACTTATCGCAGTAGTGATGCCAATAAGAAAGTCTATTATTACGCCATGAATGGTCAAACAGGTAAAGTCAGTGGTGTTTTACCCATCAGTCATAAAAAACTGGGCTTGACGGCTTTTGGAATCTTTGCTGTATTGGCGATCCTCTTTATGATTGGAGGATACTTGATATGAAAAAAAGAATTTTACTTTTCTTTCTAGTCCTATTCGGTTTCTTTTGGAGTTCTTCCGTTGACGCTGCTACACCCGCAGTGAACGATGAAGCTGGTTTGTTCACGCAAGAGCAGATCCAATCTTTAGAGCAACAAATCCAGCCTATCAATGAGAAGATCAAAGGACAAATCTTTATCGTAACGACGACTTCCAACTCAGAAGAACCTCGAACGTTTGCAGATGATTACTTAAGAAATGCAATCGGTAATGATCAAAATGGGTCCGTTCTATTGTTAGATATGGGGCAACGTGAGATTTACATTTCAACTTCTGGTAATATGATCGATTATCTTGATGATGCTCGGATCAATGACACGTTAGATGATGTCTACGACCAAATGACGAATTCGGCTTATTTTGCAGCAGCACAAGCCTATTTGACTAAAACTTCAGAATATGTAGAAGCTGGAGTTCCTGGAGGACATTATCAAATTGATGAAGAGACTGGTAAAATCACGCGGTATAAAGTGTTGACGACGACTGAAATAGTGATTTCTATCATCTTAGCCCTGGCATTGAGCCTCGTATTCTACTTTGTAACAGTTTCGAGGTATCAGTTGAAATCAGGAACTTATAAATACCCATTTAGAGAAAAATCAAACGTAAAATTAACAGATAAAACAGATCGCTTAACCAACTCCTTTGTCACTACACGCAGGATTCCAAAAAGCCCACCTCCTGGCAGCGGCGGTGGCGGAAGTACGACTCATTCCAGCGGTGGCGGGACTTTCGGTGGTGGTGGTCGAAGCTTTTAAAGCACCACAATAGGAACAATCATCCATAAATTAAGATGCTTCCTTCATGCATTGTCGTCAGCTAAAGCTGATACAACTACATGAAGGAAGCATCTTATATTTTCCACTGATCCTGTTTAAAAGATAATATTGTCTTCCAATAAATCCATATTGGTGATAATGATCCGATGATCTTTAACGGTGATTATCCCATTTTCTTTCAGTTGTTTTAAGATCCTACTCACACTACTAGCGGTAGAGATTCCGCAAAACTTGGCGATTTCTTCATTAGTGATCACAAAATCGATCATCATACCTTCCTCTGTCCGAACCCCAAATAAATCATATAACTCGTAAAGTTGCGTACATACAGCACCTAATTTCCCATTTAAAAGCATTTGTTGCATTTTTTTCATGGAATACAGTAAACGATAACGATAATACTCTTTTACATAATGTTGCATCTTTGGATCTTCATTGATATGTTCCCAAAATTTCACTCGATTGATTCGATAAAATTCTGCATATTCAGATTCAATCCGAATATTGTACGGCGAATCAATAAACTGCGAATATTCATCTTTTAAAAGTGAAACAATCTCTAGATCTTTAATATACCTCAAGTTGAACTCACGACCATCATTTGAGATGACACTTGCTTTGACCGTGCCTTCTTTTAAAATATACGTGTAACAATCCTCCACTCCTTCAAAAGTTAGATACTTATGATATCTTTTTCGTACAATTGGAAATTGATTTTTCTCTAAATATTCCTTTAGCACTCTGCTGTCCAATCATGCTCCCCCATCCAAACATTTATCTAAAAAAATAATACAAGATTTCTAAGTATTTTAAAGCCCAAAGGTATTTTACTAATGATATTAACATTTGTTAAGTACCATTTTAAATTATGTCTGTGATTTTTTTCTTCTTTTCGTTTCGTTATACTGCGAATGTAAAAAAAAATGAAAGAATTGAGGAAAAAAATATGAACTACTGGATGAAAACAATTATTAATCGACTTGAAACAGCTTATCAAACAAGATTTGACATGAAAGCTTCTTTGGTTTTCTTAAATGATGCTTACCAAAATTCGATTGAATTGATCAAAGCAGTCGATGAAAAACCATCGAATGAATTAGAAGAATTTTTAGAATTATTTATGACGACTCGAGACTTGTTCATTCGTCAATTGGTCGATCGCTATCCATCAAATTACCACGATGTTGAAGTACAAATCCAAAAATTAAAAGCTTATTCAGATTAAGGGGTAAACACAAAGCAAATGGAAAAAAAATTATTCAATAAACATTTTATCGGAATCACTCTTATTAATTTCATTGTCTATTTAATTTATTATTTACTGATGGTCATTATTGCCGTTATTGCTCAAGATGATTTACATGCTAGTATGAGCCAAGCAGGTTTTGCTTCTGGTATCTACATCATAGGTACACTATTGGCTCGTTTATTTATGGGTAAACAACTTGAATTATTTGGGCGCAAGTTTACTTTGCGTGGTGGAGCGATTTTTTATTTACTCTCTACTTTAGCCTATCTTTTCACCCCAACGATCGGCGTATTATATCTGGTACGTTTTTTAAATGGGTTTGGCTACGGGACCGTTTCGACAGCAACCAATGCGATCGTCACTGCCTATATTCCTGAATCAAAAAAAGGAGAAGGGATCAATTATTATGGTTTAAGTACTAGTTTAGCCGCTGCTATCGGACCCTTTTTAGGAATGATCTTGCTTAATCTGACTGATTTTCATTTTATCATTTGGTTTTCTATCGTTTTAGTTTTTCTTGTAACGATTGCCTGTCTGATGTTCCCAGTCAAAAATATTGATTTATCAGATACTCAAAGAAATTCACTACAATCTTGGAGTATCCATGGATTCATTGAGAAAAAAGCATTGTTCATTACAGGAATCGCCTTTTTAATGGGGCTTTCTTATTCAAGTGTTTTGTCCTTCTTGTCTTCTTATACGAAAGTCATTCATTTAGTCGCTGCAGGCTCCTTTTTCTTTGTGGTCTATGCGTTAGTTATCACCTTCACTCGCCCATTGACGGGACGTATTTTTGATGCTAAAGGCGAACAGTATGTCATGTATCCTAGCTATTTGTTCTTGACTGCTGGCTTGTTTCTACTAAGTGCGACAACGAACAGCATCACCTTACTTATTTCAGGCGCACTCGTTGGTTTAGGTTACGGGACTTTCATGTCAAACGGACAAGCAGTTTGTTTGAAAATCGTCAAAGAACACCGTATCAGTATCGCTCTTTCAACTTACTTCATCGGATTAGATCTAGGTCTAGGTGTTGGTCCCTACTTGATGGGAATATTGAAATCTTATACGTCATTTAGAGGATTATACATTGTTTCTGGTATCATTCCTTTGATCTGTACAGTTCTCTATATCGTTTATAATAAAAAAAAGAGCCACTCAGCAAAACTTGAATGGAATTAGTGATGATCTGAAACTGATTCAAGAAACGAATAAAAGGTGTTGAAGTATTCACCTCTAGCAAAATATTGGCCGAAGAGGGACTGAGACAAAAGTTGTCTCAGTCCCTTCTAGTATCTCTAAAAACGAATAAACGGTGATACAAAAGTAGCATCTTCGGAAATAAGCCGAAATTTACCAAAAATTTGAGAAGCAATTTTCGGAAATTCCTTCTTATTTCTTGATGCTGAACACTTTTGTCTCAACCTCTCTTCGGCTTATTTTCATGATTAGATACTTCTGTCAAAACTCCTTTTTGTTCAGAAACAATCACTCAACTTTTATTCTGCTAACCCATAAACTTCTAGTTCATAAAGACGGACAGCTGTATCTGCGCCTTGAGTTGGTTGATCGATGATGACTCTCACAAATCGGGCAGTCGTTGCTGCAAAGGTATTTAGCGTTGAACCTTGCGTATTATTAGTTGTTCGCGAAACTTCTTGGAAATTTTCTCCGTCTGCACTCACTTCTATAGTATAAGCTTTGGTATTCATGCCTACACTTTCTCCTCCTGCAGAAGCATGAGCCATGCGCACTTCACTGATCAATTTAGCTGTTCCTAAGTCAATCGTGATGGTATGTGGGGCACTCCCTACAGCACACCATTTTGTTCCAAGATCACCATCGACAGCAAACTTTGGCGCCTCTGATTCATTCACATATGAAGAGGCTTCTGCTTTGGCACCTTTAGATAATAAACTCAGACCAACTTGGGCATTCTTGGTAACCGTAACGATCCCTTTCATTTCAGTTGTCGTTTCTCCTGCTTCATTGATCGCTGTCAATTCTACATCGTAGCTTCCTTCTTTTGAATAAGTGACACGAGGCTGTTCTTCCGTACTTGACTCTACATCAGCACCTTTGAATGTCCACTTTAAGCTTTGGGTATTTCGTGAAGAGGTGTTCGTGAAAGTGATCGGTTCTCCTGGCGCTACCAAAGTTTTTGAGACAGTAAAGGAAGCACGTGGTAACTGGACAGGTGGCCAGTCAAAACTGATTGGTCTGGAAGGTTCACCCTTGTTGCCATAGATATCAACTGGCACAACTTCGATAGCTGTAGCTGTTGCATTTTGACGTTCTAAGCCATTGATAAAATAATTCTCAGCAGGTGTGGCTCCGATAAAGACACGTGTTCCATCGTCTAGAACTCGGTAAATTTCATAGTGTTTGATGCGATCTGCTTGTGGACTAGTCCAAGATAATCTGATCCCGGCAAACATTGCTTCTTCGTCAAATGACAAATCATCGAACGTAACATCATTGACCGCTGTTGGACTCAGCACTTTTTTAGGTGTCGCAGAAATTTGACCTAAGAATAACTCATAATTCTCACTTGCTTTTGCTGAGGTTACCTCATAGGCAATCGATGTTACTTCTTTTCCAGTTGCTTTATTCAAAGGATAAGAAACCGTTGTCCAGTCATTCCCTATTTTTTTATTGCCATTAAACGTTTCAAATGTACCATCAGCAAAACCTAATACTAGTTTCAACGTGGTTCGATCAGATGCTTTGGCTGTCGTCGTAAATGACATGTTTTTCTCGACTTTGACTTTTGTTTGATACAGTTTGATCTTACTTGTTACTTTCTCCGCAAGTTTTCCTTTAAAAGCCAAGGAACTCCCACCATTAAAAGCAGTAGTATAGTCCACACTACCAGCTAATTTATTGCCAGCTCCTTCTTCGATAATATAGCGGTAAGTCGGCATGATATCTTGGAGACTTCGATTATTCCATTCATTTGTTGAAACTTGTTGCCCATTGCTAAAATAGCTGTAACCATTTCCAACATTGAAATTGGTGATAAAAGGCCATTGCGTAATAGCGGTTTGTTCAACCGAAAAAGTAGAGATTCCAGGCCAACTTGTGCCGGTTGGTAGTGTACTTTTAGTAGGATCCCCTTGTTCATTGATCCAGAATTTTTCTTCTTTTTGTTGGTAGTCCATTGGGTCATTGGAAGAAGAATAGGTCCAACTTGGGACGTAAAGCCCTAGTGAAGTATAGGGTATTCCCTTCTTATCCGTAAACAAATCCCATCTGACCGGCGTATCGTACCCTTTTTCTTGGACATCGATTCCCGCAAATAAATCATAGGGATCAATGGCTAAACTTTCTGCTTTTTCTTTTGATTTACGCAATAGATCTTGGCCTGCTAAGCTAGAGGTATTCCACCAAAAATTCAAAAACATGCTATCTGCTACTGGATTCAAATCAGCATCCACTAAATAATCTTGGTTTTGATCAGTCAACGCATTCTGCCAATCCATTTTCCCATCACTTGTCATGGAATCGTACCACATAACCTCTAACGCTCCAGCTGATTTTTGTTTAAATTCCACAATCAGTTCTTTCATTAAATCAGCGTGCTTTTTCGTTAGATTGGTTTCTGTCTCTTGATTGATGAACCATCCATCAAACCCATATCTTTGGGCGACTTCGATCATCTTGTCCACGATTGGAAAATGACCTTGATCATCTTTTTCTAAAAAAGTATTCAACCATTCGATTTTTCCGCCATGGGCCCCTTGCGGAAAAAAGATCGTACCTAAAACAGGCACACCATTTTTGTGCGCCGCATCGGTAACATCTGGGCTTGGCGGAACAATAATACCTTCGCCAGCTGAGCCTCCCCAATAAACCAATTGATCAATATATTGCCAATTCGAAAAAACATTTGCATCAAACTGATTGCTCCCTCTTGGTGCATTTCCACTAGTGCTATTATTCATGATCGAAAGTGCGACAACCTTCATCTTTTCGTTTTGGGTAGTATTCGATTTTAATAAGTGCGATTTCTCCACTCGTGTGGCTAAAGGCTCAACACTAACATTGTATTTCGCATCTGTATCCTGATCAAACGTCCATTTAAGCAATTCATCAGGGAACCAGTAAGAGGACTCCGGTTGATTATCCATCGAAACCCTTACCTCGGGATTTGTGGCATCTACTTGTGCATAAACGACCGGTTCTTTCAGAGCAATTCCCATCATCACCGTTACCAACAATCCAGCTAAAGTACCTTCTAACTTCTTCATTGCTACCTCCTATGATTTGTTCTTATCTAATCGCTTGCTGCAACTGTTCACTCGTTACTCCTTTCTCAATTATTATCTTCCACAATTTATGATAGCGTTTACCAAAAAGGGTGTACATGAACAAACTATAGCTTTCTTGATACAAATTATAGGTGTTATCAATGAATGAATTTTATGAGAACATACACTTTTATTGGTCTTTCTGATTAATAAAAACACTCTGTGTGGTGTTCATGGATTTTTTTCAATTGTTCGTTCGTTAATTTCTGACTGGTCACTAAATAATCGATTTCATGACTAGCAATTGCTTGATGAATGAAGCGTTGTTCTAATTTATCTTGTGTAGCTAACACCATCAACTGATTGGCTTGTTTACGAAACGCTCTTTTTACTAACGCTTCTCCTTCATGCGTTTCGGTCACGCCTTGATTAAAATCAAATCCTCGACAGCTGATGATTGCAAGGTCAGCAGCATAAGTCAAAATATCATTATACGCTTTTGCTCCGTTGATCGTTGCTCGTTTTTGAACGATTTTACCACCGACGATCGATACTTTTGCTGAAGTAAATTCACTTAGCATCGCAGCAGTAATGACCCCATTCGTAATGATTTGCAGCCCCTCAAATCGACCTAAATTTCGAACTAAATGCAAACTAGTTGTACTAGAGTCTAAAAATAAAACCATATCATCTTTGATCAAATTAGCTGCAATATCCGCAATATAACGTTTTTCACTTTCTTCCTCTAAATGGGTGATTTTCATCATATATGGTACATCGATTTTCTGATTATCTACTAACATAGCCCCACCACGGACTCTTCGGATCAGACCACTTTGTTCTAATACAACAAGATCTCGTTTCACTGTCGCCTCACTGTAATTCACTAAATCGATCAATTCAGTAATCCTGGCAAATTGGTTGATTTTCAAATGATTGACAATCGTTTGTTGTCGCTCTTCTACGTCACTTAACATCTTCCCCACTCCTTTCTCTTTCGCTTTATTTTACCATAAACAAAGATGCCTCCACCTACACCCAAAAACAGAATCGAGTGGTTAGAATGAAAATGCTTCGCTATAGGACATCAGCCGAAACAACTAAAATTAGCGATTCATTGGCTTATTCCTAGAAATACTGAGCATTTTTTCATGACCACTCGATTTCGATTTCATTGGAGACTGTGTCAAAACTTGTCTCGGTCTCTTCTAGTATCTCTAAAACGAATAAACGGTGAGAAATTCGTCTTATTTATAACACTTGGCTTGATCGATCGTGTTTAAGATCGTCATTTTATGTTTCACTACTTCCTGTACTTTTTGATTCGCATAAGGGTAGATCATATTCGGTTCATACATTTCCGGATTTTCATTTAAGATTTCTCTTAAAGCATCGAAAAAGACACTTTTAAGATCCGAACTAAGGTTGACCTTAGCTACACCATATTTAACTGCTTCGCTTACTTCTTTATCCGGATTTCCTGAACCACCATGCAAAACAAACGGCAAATCGATGGTCTCATTCAATTCTTTCAATAACTCGATATTCAGTTTTGGTGTTTTATCTTTAGGATATAAGCCATGTGCTGTTCCAATAGCGATAGCTAATGTATCAATATTCGTTTCTTCAACAAACTGTTTTGCTTGTTCAGGATCTGTGTAAATAATATTAGCTGCCCCACCTTCTGCTGACCCATTATTCCCAATCGTACCAATTTCTGCTTCGACTGACACATCTACCTCGTGAGCTAGAGCCACCACTTCTTTAGTTATCTTTATATTATCGTCAAAGGATTGCAAGGAGGCATCAATCATAACCGAGGTATAGCCATTGCGGATAGCCCGTAACACATCACTTACTTTACCGCCATGGTCAAGATGGATCACTACAGGTACTTTACTTTTATGCGCATAAGCTCGAACAGCAGCAACAAATTCATCATTCAAGTAAGCAATCTCATCGGGATGGATCTCTAAAATCACTGGTGCATTTAACCGTTCTACTTCTTCCATGATTGCCTTTAACATATCATAACTACAAATATTAAAAGCAGGAACCGCAAATTGATTGTCTTTAGCTACTTTCAATAACTCTTTCATTGTATATAACATTATACTTCCACCTCATTTATTATTTTTTCTTGCTTCACTATTTTTTCTTCATTTCCGACTTGTTCTTCGCTTGATTTCTTTAATAATCCAAGTGAAAGAGCCGTAACTACTGTCCCAGTACCAATCGCTAGCAAATACATGGGTAGGTGATTGATCACGTTAGGTATCAGCATGACCCAAATCCCACCATGAGGAGCAATGGATGTGACACCGGCAGCCATTGAGATACCCGCTGCAGTAGCAGAGCCGAGAATCAAGCTCGGAATGACTCGAATCGGATCTGAAACTGCGAAGGGAATCGCTCCTTCTGTAATATAAGAAGCACCAAGCACCCAACAGGATTGACCAGAAGTCCGTTCTTCTTTCGTAAACTTTTTCTTGAACAACAGTGTGGCTAAGGCGATCCCCAACGGTGGGGTCATTCCAGCTGCCATACATGCTGCGATCGGTGCATTGACTCCGGCAGACATCAAACCAATGGAAAAAGTTGAGATCGATTTATTGATCGGCCCTCCCATATCAGCTGCCATCATCACGCCGATGATCAAGCCAAACATTAATCCGGAAGTATTACCTAAACTATTCAACCAATTGGTTAATACTTCTAATAACCACGAAATGGGTTGTTCGATAACAAAAACCATTGCTAAACCAATGATCAAGATAGATACTAGCGGAACAACGATCAATTGATACATCGCTAAGATACCTTTTTTTACAGGAATTTTATTTGCCAGAAAATCTGTCACATACCCTGCTAACAGCCCCCCGATCATTCCTCCAAGAAATCCAGAACCACCAGTAGATGCCAGTAGCCCTGCCACGATCCCAGGTGCAAAGCCAGCTTTCCCCGCAATAGAGGTCGCAATCCCTGCCCCTAAAGCTGGCACCATCATGGCAAAAGCGGTGTCTCCGCCAATTCTAGAAAATGCGGCAGCTAGGACATTATAGTCAGCTGATTTAGGATCCGCTGCAGTGATCCCAAAAGCAAAACTTAATGCGATAATAATTCCGCCCGCAATCACAAACGGTAACATATAGTTCACACCACTCATAAAATGGTTATAAAGTGTGGCTTTTTGTTTCGTGGCTTTTGTTTGTTCAACTGATTGGGCAATTTCTAACGTATTGATCCCTTTTAATGCTTCATCAATTACTAATTCTGGTTCTTTAATTGCTCGACTCGTTGAAACTTTTTTGATTCTTTTACCCGTAAAACGTTGCATATCAATTTCTTTATCAACTGCTAGAATAATCGCATCTGCTTCAGCAATCTCTTTTGTAGTTAACCTATTTTCCGTTTTGATTCCTTGCGTTTCAAACTTTGCATCATGGCCTAGTTTTTTAGCAGTCCCTTCTAATTTCTCAGCGGACATATACGTATGCGCAATTCCCGTAGGACATGCGGTTACACCAATTATTTTCATCGTTATTCTCCCCTATCTGCTTATTCAATAACGGTCTCAGTTGATGCGTGTGACATTATTCGATGATTCATTTAACGGATTGCTTTTTCTTCATTTTTTAAAACGGTCATAATTTCTGAGGCTGAATTTGCTTCTTTGATTTGTTTTCTAAAGTTTGGATCAATTAATCGCCTTGACAACGCACTGAGAATCTCAAGATGACTGTCAGCAGCGTTTGCAGGAACCACGATTGCAAAAGTATATGCAATTGGCTCCCCATCTAAGCCAAGATATTCTGTAATCTGGCTGCTACGAACAAAACAAATGGTTGGTGTAATTACAGCCTTGCTTTTAGCATGTGGGATACCAAATCCAGCTTCAATCCCTGTAGGCACTTCCTCTTCTCTTTTAAATAATGCTTTGATTATTTTTTTTGCACTTTTTACTCTATGTGTGGTTTCAAGTGTAGTACCGATACATTCAAATAATGATTTTTTTGATCGAATTGAGTCATCGAAAAGAATCAATTCTTCTGAAATCAGTTGACTAATCTCCACTCCATATAGCCTCCTTTCACTATTTGTTAACGCTTTCTAATAACTGTGGCAAGTATAGCATCCCTAATTCAGCCATTCAATGCTTTGAACGAATAACGAAAAATGGATCAAAATTTTAAAAAATCAGTCAAAAAAATGATCGATAGCGTTCATCAAAATTAGAGATTCATGTGTTTCAGGCGTTCCTTATATAAATAAAACACAACGTATTTTGACCGTTACAATCAAAATACGTTGTGTTTATTGATGATCAATCAATTCTTTCCCAGTCAATCGTTTCTCCAGGAACTTTATCGGTATTCCACCATTTTGCACGATATTTTACACCTTTATACATGACAATATCCCCAGCAACATACACTTTATCTTTATCCCAAGTTTCAATTGAAGGATCTTCCGTGTTGCCATTGTTATTATCATCATCGGTAATATTTCCTACATCACCTTTCATTTCATCACGATATTCCCAGATTTTCTTCGTTAATTTTGGTAGTCTTGCTAATTCTTTTTTAGTATCATCAGTAACTTCGATAGCCCATTTTTCAAAAAATGGCGTTAGATTTTTGTTACTGATCTTTGAAGCAGATAAGATAAAATGTTGTCGCTTGTCTTGTTCTGTCCATAGCTGTGGACTTTCTTCACGGTATAACTGATGTAGTTTAGGATAGAAGTCGCTGCCAAATGCTAATTCCAGCTGCCAAAACATTCCTAGTCGAACAAATTCATCTTGTTTATCAAAATTTTTCGATTGACTGCGATTCAAATAATTGAAAATATCCGTATATACGCGATCTTCTTCTAAACGACTACGCTGCCCTAATGCTTTTTGTACCCGCATCGAAAAGATATTCACGGTCACTTCGGTCATATCCTCCCAACCCATATCATCAATTTGATAGGTATGACCTAATTCATGCCAAATCCCCCACTGTGAGGAACCGTCTGGATCTAACAAGACTCTCATTCCATCTGCATAATTAAAACCAGTATGTTGTTCATACGCGTACATATAATCTTCTCTGGCACTCGTTTCACGCATATGTTGAACTAAGCCAGTTGGTTGACGATGGATTGTAGCGCTATTATCTAGTCCGGCTGTTTGATCGTGAAGATCAATTACTTTTTCTTTCGTTGTTAAAATTTTAGTTGGGTCCTTCACATAATTAATTGTTTTGTCGGATCCTGTAACCAAAACTCGATCACTGACCAATTCATAAGCAGGTGCATTTGGATGATTTCTTACTTCATTCTGCCAATCTTTATTGGTCATTTTTCCTAGAATAAAACGTGGAATTGTAATACCACCACGTATTTCAATTCTCGTTTTTTGTTGCGTGATGCGAGTGGATTCATTTTGGATATGGATCACACCTTCTTGGGTACCGGAAATGACGTTTCTTCCTCTATTTAGTCGTTTCCCTTTCGTTGCCCCTTCGAGATAATCTTTCAGACTAGCCCTGGTAATCGTATACGTCGGTAGTTGTTGCGCCGTTTCATCTACATAAATTTCGATCGTATCATTTTTACGTTTATAGATCCCTGTAGATTGATTGCTACTAGGACCAAACCAATTACCGATTTCTTCCCGATAACTCTCAACATCCTCACTTTGATAAGCATCCAAAACCGTTGAAACGTTTTCATTACTTCGCTCTGAAAGAACGACTTCCGTCCCAATAGTCGGTTCATTTACTGTTGCCTCAACATTTAGGTCATTTGATAAAATAACCATACTGAACAGTAAAGACCCCAAAATCATTGCTTTCTTCTTACTCATATTAGCACCCCTTAATGTTATTTTTTCTTTATAATATAACATTAACATGCATTATTTTATAAATGTTGTCGTTTTTTTCCAACAGAAGGAAATAATGAAAATCAGACTTTTAAATAATATGGTATGATAAATTTTTAGTGAGCATTTTTTGATTATCAGAAACAGAAAACACAAAAAAAAACAGACTACCCTTATCAGATAGTCTGCTAAACATCGTATGAACAATGTTTTGATTATTCTGCAGCGTTTGCGTCTTTGAGACCGTATTTTTTGTTGAAACGGTCCACACGTCCGTCTGCTTGTGTGAATTTTTGACGTCCAGTATAGAATGGATGTGAGTCAGAAGTAACTTCGACACGGATGACTGGGTATGTATTACCGTCTTCCCATTCAACTGTTTCTTGTGAAGTTTTTGTTGAACCTGACAAGAATTTAAAGCCAGTTGTTGAATCCAAGAACACTACTGGATGGTAATCTGGATGGATGTTTTCTTTCATGCGTTTTCGCTCCTTTGCCCTGACCCATTTGCTGAACCAGAGTTGATTTGTCGATATACAACAGTAACATCTTAACATGTTTCTAACAACGTTGCAATTATCTTTTTAGATTTCTTGTTTGATTTTTTTTACCGAACGAGACATCTTGGAATTCTTTGAAAAATTGTTGATTGTTTTTGGTTTTTCTTAAAAAACGGATCAATTGTTCGGTGTATTCCAATGAATCGCCGACCATATTCTTTCGTAACTTCCAAATTTCTTCTAATTGATCTTCTGGCATTAGAAGCTCTTCTTTTCTCGTACCAGATTTCTTGATATCAATGGCAGGGAAGATACGACGCTCAGATAGTTCACGAGACAGTTGAAGTTCTAAATTCCCTGTTCCTTTAAACTCTTCATAGATCACATCATCCATTCGGCTACCCGTATCGACTAAGGCAGTTGCTAAGATCGTCAAGCTTCCACCTTCTTCGATATTTCTAGCTGCTCCGAAGAATTTTTTTGGTTTATATAGTGCGGCTGGATCGATTCCCCCGCTCAATGTACGACCACTTGGCGGTACGACTAAATTGTAAGCTCTAGCTAATCGGGTAATACTGTCCATCAAGATCACGACATCTCGTTTATCTTCGACTAAACGCATCGCTCTTTCCAGAACCAACTCAGATACCCTTGTATGATTTTGTGGTTGTAAATCGAAAGTAGATGAAACGACATCTCCTTTGACACTGCGTTCCAAATCCGTGACTTCTTCTGGGCGTTCATCGATCAGAAGAACGATCAGTTCTACTTCTGGATGATTTTCAGTGATTCCATTGGCGATTTCCTTTAACACAGAAGTTTTTCCGGCTTTAGGAGGTGCTACGATCAAGCCACGTTGACCAAAACCTACTGGTGAGAAGATATCGATCATTCTTGTTGCTAGTCTTTGAGAGGTTGTTTCTAACCTAAGCTGTTCTTGAGGATACAGAGGTGTCAAAGCTGGAAAATGCGGACGTTCTTTGGCTTCTTCTGGGTCTTTTCCATTTACACTTTCCACGTGCATCAACCCATAATAACGTTCTGACTCTTTAGGTGGGCGAGCCTTTCCTGCTACTTTATCTCCATTTCGCAAACTAAACCGTCTTATTTGTGAAGCAGAGATATAGATATCTTCTACACTTGGCCCATAATTGATTGGTCGTAAAAATCCATACCCATCTTGTCCAACGATATCTAAGATTCCTTCCATATAATAAAACCCTTGTTTTTCT
This sequence comes from Enterococcus sp. C74, assembly GCF_040887125.1. Taxonomy (NCBI): domain Bacteria; kingdom Bacillati; phylum Bacillota; class Bacilli; order Lactobacillales; family Enterococcaceae; genus Enterococcus; species Enterococcus sp. C74. The sequence goes on from NZ_JBFOFA010000011.1 coordinate 22,771, forward strand.
GCTTGCGCCCGAATCACAGCTAAAGATAATTCTTTTTTATTCATTTTGCTATAATAAGGAATCTTAAATTCTTTTGCGTAACTGTAGACCTCTTTTAATGTCTTATTTTCCAGTTCCGCCATCGTTAAATAATCACTCATTCAGCTTCCACTTCCTCCACCATTTGGATTTCAGCACCTAATGCCGTCAATTTTTCAATAATATGATCATAACCACGTAAAATATATTCTACGTTATAAATAGTAGTTGTTCCTTCAGCCATGAGACCTGCAATAACTAAACAAGCACCTGCTCGAAGGTCAGAAGCGACTACCTCTGTTCCATGAAGTTTATTTGGTCCATTTGTAATGATCAAATTCCCTTCCACTGATATATCAGCACCCATACGTGCTAATTCAGGCACATGATTCACACGTTTAGCATAGATCGTATCTGTGATTTCAGCTGTTCCTTTGGTCATTAATAAGAGGGGAGTCAATGGTTGTTGTAAGTCTGTTGCAAACCCAGGATATGGATAAGTCATCACATTCACCGCTTTTAACTCTTTAGACGGAAACACTTCAATCTCATCTTCTCTAATTGTCATGTTTACGCCCATTTCTTGAAGTTTAGCAATAAAACTTTCTAAATGTTCGTAAATCACATTTTTGATCTTAACACCATTTCCTGCTGCTGCAGCAAGCGCTAGATAAGTCCCTGCTTCGATTCGATCAGGGATCATGAAATGGCGACAACCATGGAGTTTGTCTACACCTTCGATCCGGATCACATCCGTCCCTGCTCCTCGCACTTTGGCACCCATATTATTTAACAAAGTAGCAACATCGATGATCTCTGGTTCACGAGCGGCATTTTCGATTACTGTCTGACCTTTCGCTTTAATAGCAGCCAGCATCACATTAATCGTTGCACCGACTGAAACGACATCCATGAAAATCCGATTTCCCTGTAATCCCTGTTGGTCGGTCCGTAAATACATTGCACCATGTTCATTGTTGACTGAAGCACCTAATGCTTCGAAACCCTTGACATGTAAATCAATTGGTCGTGGTCCTAAGTAGCAACCACCTGGCAAACCAACCACTGCCTCACCAAATTTTCCAAGCAGTGCCCCCATAAAATAATAGGAAGCCCGTAGACTATTGATCTTACCACTTGGCATGGGCACAGAGACGATACCGCGGGGATCAATTTCTAAAATATTTTGTGAAAAATGGATTTTTGCTCCCATGATTTCTAAAATTTCGATTAGTGAATGAACATCCTGAATATCAGGTACGCCTTCTAAAATAACCGGAGAATCTGCTAAAATCGCTGCAGGAATCAAAGCCACTGCACTATTTTTAGCCCCACTGATCGTTACTTCACCAGTTAACGGACGATTTCCTTCAATTATGATTTTTTTCATTGATTTCCACCTTGTTATTGTTCAATTTTATTACACATGCTTGTATTTTATCATAGATGAAATAAAGAAACGAGTTCCCATTCTTTTTTATTTCCTCAAAAATCAAAGGTCTATTCTGAAAAAAGATGGACAAATGTTTATCAAAGTGAACGATTATCAATTTGCGAAAAAAAAAACCGCAAAACAGGTTGAACCTGTTTTACGGCATTCTTAATCGATTAATTAAGCTTTGTTAGCTGAACCGAACCAATCAATGTGTTCTTCTGCATCTTTAATGATTGCAGCTTTACCTGGTGCTAACAATTTACGAGGGTCAAAACCTTTTCCTTCTTTATCTTTGCCAGCTTCGATATATTCACGAGTAGCTTTAGCAAATGATAATTGGAATTCAGTATTTACGTTTACTTTAGAAACACCCATTGAAATTGCTTTTTGGATTTGTTCTTGAGGAATACCTGATCCACCATGTAATACTAAAGGCATATCTGGACCTACAGCATCAGCGATTGCTTGTAAATGATCAAATGCTAAACCATTCCAGTTTTCTGGATATTGACCATGGATGTTACCGATACCACATGCTAGGTAGTCGATTCCTGTAGCAACCATTTGTTTGCATTCTTCGATATCTGCTAATTCACCGTTACCGATGATTCCATCTTCTTCTCCGCCGATTGAACCAACTTCACATTCAACAGAAATTCCTTTAGCGTGAGCTTTTTCTACAACTTCTTTCGCTAATTTCAAGTTTTCTTCAAATGGTAAGTGAGAACCGTCAAACATAACTGAAGTATAGCCTACTTCGATACATTCCATAGCTGCATCATAGTCACCATGGTCTAAGTGGATGGCAACAGGAACAGTGATGTTCATTGATTCAACTAAGTCACAAATAATATCTTTAGCAACTTTGTAGCCGCCCATGTATTTAGCCGCACCCATTGAAGTTTGGATAAGTACTGGTGCTTGTTTTGCTTCAGCTGCTTCAAGGATTGCTTGAGTCCATTCTAAGTTATTTGTATTGAATCCGCCGACAGCGTAACCGCCTTTACGAGCAGCTTTTAAAAATTCAGCTCCTGATACTACTGGCATAATAAATTCCTCCTAAGTTTTGTAAAACTAAATTTGTTAAGACTATCCTTAACCAACGAACCTATTTTACCAAACATTTTCAGAGTTTTCTACTAAAATCAATGAAAATGAAAATTTTCAAGAACTTTTTTGCAAAAAATAAGGTTTTCAGTTGGCTGATTTAGTCAAAAATGGCTAGTTTATCGTTTTTTATTGTTCAAACAATAACAATTTATTTATAACTGTTTTCTCTAAATTCATCTGAAACATTAAAAGCGTATTTGTCCCGCTTATTTTCCTTCACGTTCAGACAAAGCAGCTCCGACAAATCCTTTGATCAATTTTTGTGGGCGATTTGGTCTTGAGATCAATTCTGGATGGAATTGACAACCAACAAAGAATTTTTTCTCTGTTAATTCCACGATTTCCACTAAACGATTATCAGGAGAAACACCTGAGAATACTAATCCTTTTTCTTCAAATAATTGACGGTATTTATTGTTGAATTCATAACGATGACGGTGACGTTCTTGTACTACATCGGCTCCGTCATAAGCTTCGGCTGTTTTCGTTCCTTTTTTAATTTTACATGGGTAAAGACCTAGACGTAACGTTCCACCTAAGTTTTCGATATTTTCTTGGTCTGCCATCAAATCAATGATATTATTTGTTGTTTCTGGTGTAGTTTCTGCTGAAGCAGCATCTTCCAAACCAACCACATTACGAGCGAACTCAACACACGCCATTTGCATGCCTAAACAAATCCCTAAGAAAGGCACATCATTTTCACGAGCGTAACGGATCGCTTCAATTTTTCCTTCGACCCCACGATCGCCAAAGCCACCAGGTACTAAGATACCATCTGCATCTTTCAAATATTCTGCAACATTTTCTTTGGTTAGATCTTGAGCCTTGATCCAGTCAAGTTCGATATCCGCATCAAAAGCAAAGCCTGAATGTTTCAACGCTTCAACAACTGAGATATAAGCATCTGGTAATTCTACATATTTACCTACTAAAGCAATTCGGACTTTTTTCTTCAGATTCAATACTTTTTCTTCTAATTGTTTCCATTCTTCCATATCAGCTTCTGGCGTTTCTAGTTTCAAATGTTCACAAACAATGCGATCCATCCCTTGTTTTTGTAAAAGCAATGGAATAGAGTAAAGTGTGTCCACATCTGGTGACTCAATCACTGCTTCGGGTTCTACGTCACAAAATTGTGCTAATTTATTTTTCACATTTTGTGAAACAGGTTGCTCTGTTCGAACCACCAAGATATTAGGTTGGATGCCTAAACCACGTAATTCTTTCACGCTATGTTGAGTTGGTTTAGTTTTCATTTCTCCAGCAGCTTTTAGGTAAGGAATCAATGTGGTGTGGATATACATCACGTTATCAGCACCAACATCCGCCTTCATTTGGCGTAGTGCTTCTAGAAATGGTAAAGATTCGATATCGCCGACTGTTCCGCCAACTTCAGTGATGATCACGTCTGAATCAGTCATTTTTGCCGCACGCATGATTTTCTCTTTGATTTCATTAGTGATATGAGGGATGACTTGAACAGTTGCTCCTAAGTATTCCCCTTTTCGTTCTTTACGAAGTACTTCTGAATAAATTTTCCCTGTAGTAACATTGGAGTATTTGTTCAAATTGATATCGATAAAACGTTCATAATGGCCTAGATCCAAATCAGTTTCTGCTCCGTCGTCTGTTACAAAAACTTCTCCGTGTTGGTACGGACTCATTGTTCCCGGGTCTACGTTGATGTAGGGATCAAATTTTTGGATGGTTACTTTTAAGCCACGATTTTTCAACAAACGACCTAAAGAAGCTGCAACGATTCCTTTACCAATCGATGAAACTACGCCGCCCGTTACAAAAATGTATTTTGTCATAAGTTCAAAAACTCCTTCTTCTTTTATCTGCAGGAAAAGTCCCAGAAAATGAACAAAGCTCCCTATTCTAGTTAGAATAGGGAGCAAAATTTCTGTGAACTTCTGACCCTTTAAAAGGGTGCCCAATGAGTATACTACAAGCAAATTTGAAGAAAGTCAAGCCTCTAATTTAACGTTGCAGATGTCGTTAATCATAAGAATAATCCAACGTCATTGATAAATGAAAACAGGTAGTTCACTCTCTAATAAAAAACTGCACGAAAAATGGTACACTCATTCTTTTAGTAAGAACGATTAGCCATACGACTTCTTTACTCATTCACTAGACTATCTTTGATGATCTCTAGAAGATTTTTGTCCTTGTTTTTCAGATGTGTTTGTACTTCTCGTTCCTGCAGCATTGAATTTTTCTGTCCTATTTTTTAACGGTAACAATTTTTCTACATCTAATTGTTTCCAGTTTTCTTGTCTTCTTTTCTTCAAATCCTCCACTTTTTTCATTACCTGTTCCTGTTGTTCGGGGGTCAAATTAGAAATTTCAGCTTGAAAACCTGATTTATCTTCAGCTTTAGTTCCCACCTTGCCTACACTTTCTTTAACCAACTCTCTAAATTCTCTTTTATATAATTCAAGGTTTGAAAGTTCCTGTGGATTGCCATGCACAAGATCTGTTTGTGGATGCTGTAACATATTGAATTCAGCATAGTTAGTCAGCAGTTCTACAGCATGGCGGTTAACCTGCCAACGTTCATTTACGTTTTCCACGCTCAAACCAAGATTATGTATAATTTCCCTATATTCATTCTGCCTAAGAGGCAAAACACGTCTTGAAGTACCTTCTATTGTTATACTATGTCGTGTATCTAAATTCGCTTCTAATATAGATACAACCTCGTGTTGTACAAGTGGAATAACTGGGTCATTCATTTGCTCACGAAGTACTGAAGTGATATCCTGTATCAGGGTAACAGGACGGCGTATTCTCAACTCCTCTATTTTTCTTGAAAGTCCAACATCCCTACTTGCTTTCATACCCTCAATTCTTTTCTTTTGAGATTCTTTAATTTCATTACGAGTATCAGGATGGAGGTCAAACAAGTCCACGAAAGAACCAATATCATTAGGTTTCATCTTAAACGTTTCTATATACAAATCCTATATCCTCACTTAAATCAGCCTCATTAACTTTGTAAGGTAATTCTGAATACATTTTTTTAAGACTTTCTGCAACCTCTGTGAATGTCCTTGAAGAATCTGTCATCGACTGTTGCACCATTTCGTTAATTTTTTGCTTTCGTTCTTTTTTTAAAAACTTGATTTTACGTCGAGGTTCTTGTTCAATCTCCGTTTTTCTAAGTGTTTCACGAAAATTTTCTTTATTTGCTAGTTCTAGCTTATCAATAGTTGAATTTATTTCATCTGGTGTAAAATAGTTTTTTTCAAAGAAGATGTATAATGCCTCACTTATCTCAGACTCGTCTATCGGTCGAATAGCATTAATTTCCGGATCATGAATCAATTGATTGATAGATACAACAACTGTATCTATCCTCTTTGAGCGATCAGAGAATGAATGGACTTCCTCACTTTGTTTGTTTAAATTTCTATGAACAGCTCTAAGTTTTTCTTCTCTTAATAAATATTTTTTTTTCACTTGATGTTTTTCCATTGAATTAATTTGTGATTTTCTAACCTGTTCACGCATATGATCATTTAGATTAAGACGATCTACTACGTAATTGATTTCATCTTTAGAATAAGTACGTAGGTCTAATACAAATATATTTTCTTCATCTTCCTCTAATTCTTTATTCATATCTTTGATTATTTGATCTAATTCAACTTCATTCATAAATTTATGCCTCCTTTATAATATAATAATAAGGCAATAACTTTAATTTGAGCACTCCTAATTTTCCTCCCAGAAGAAATAAATGTGCTCAAATTAAAAAGATTCAATTATTTATCATCATATACAATCTTCAATGAACTCATTTTTTACTTGTGCGTATCAACCAGGAGTGCAATAATCACTGTAAAACAAGAATATTCTTAGGAAAATTCTACACACAAAAAAAATGAAAAAAATTTTTTATACTATAGAATAGGTGTGTTATTCATATTTTGCAAATAATTTTCTTTCCATTAAAATTTTAAAAAAAATTTCAATCAGAAATAGCTGTATACTACTCGTAGAGAATGATTTCATTACACAATCCAACCAGTTATTTGTGATTCAGAATAACTTAACATCATCCGTTTCTCATTCTCGTACTCCTGAAGTGTATTCTTCAGGAGTTTTTTGTTGTCCCATATCTATTTTGCTCTCACTAAACCATGCACGAACAAAATAAGCCAAAATTTCCTAAAATAAGTCTTCAGCGACTAAGAAATCAGTTCAAGCAAACTGTCTTTCTTTTCAGTCGTACTCATTTTTCGTAAAATTTTGGCTTATTGTCCTGTTTATCAAGCATAAGAAGGTTGTGAATCAGAGGTCGTGAAAACATCGGTCAGCTTCGATGACAATAAGAAAGTATTTTTTAAAACAGCTTCTCACGTTTTGAAAAATTCAGGCTTATTTCAAGGAGCTGATGCTAAAAACCCATTTACTCGTTTTTAGAATGAGGTGAGATTGATCTCTCCAACTCCAATTATTCGTATTCTAATGGGGAAGCGATAATCAATATAATTCCAAGTATTGTTCTCTTTCCCATTCTGAAACAGTTTGTCTAAAGGCTGCCCATTCTAAGCGTTTTGCTTCGACAAAGTTCGAAAAGATATGTTGTCCCAATGCATCGATCATCACTTTGTCTTTTCTTAATTCTTTGATTGCATTATGGATCGTTGAAGGAAGATCTTGAATGTGGGCTTCTTCTCGTTCTTCTTCGTTCATCACATAAATATTTCGGTCCACCGCTGCTGGTGGTGTGATTTCATTACGAACGCCATCTAATCCAGCTTGTAATAAAACAGCCATTGCTAGATATGGGTTAGCAGATGGATCAACTGAACGCAATTCCAAACGTGTGGATAAGCCACGTGATTCTGGAACACGGACTAATGGTGAACGATTACGACCGCTCCATGCCACATATACTGGTGCTTCATAGCCAGGAACTAAACGTTTATATGAGTTGACCGTAGGATTGCAAACCGCTGTATAGGCACGAGCATGTTTCAATAGCCCACCTAGGAAATGATACGCTGTTTGGCTAAGTTCTAAATCGCCATCTTTGTCATAAAAGACATTTCCTTCATCATTGAACAAGGACATATTACAGTGCATCCCCGAACCATTGATCCCGAATAATGGTTTAGGCATGAACGTTGCGTGTAACCCATGTTTACGAGCAATTGTTTTAACGACTAGTTTGAATGTTTGAATATTGTCACAAGCATCCACAACGTCTGCATATTTAAAATCAATCTCATGTTGCCCAGGAGCTACTTCGTGGTGAGAAGCTTCTACTTCAAACCCAAGGCTTTCTAATTCTAAAACAATATCACGACGACAGTTCTCACCTAAATCTGTTGGTGCAAAATCAAAATATCCACCTTTATCGTTTAACGTGGTCGTGATTCCACCATCTTCATCTAACTTAAATAAGAAGAATTCTGGTTCTGGACCTAAGTTGAAAGAGGTAAATCCAAGGTTGCGCATATCTTTTAATGCACGTTTCAAATTCCCGCGTGGATCACCTGCAAAAGGTGTGCCATCTGGGTTATAGATATCACAAATCAAACGAGCTACTTTGCCATGATCACTTTCCCAAGGGAAGATCATCCATGTTGAAAGATCAGGATACAAATACATATCGCTTTCTTCAATCCGAACAAAACCTTCGATCGAAGAACCATCAAACATCATTTTGTTTTCAAGTACTTTATCGATTTGACTAACGGGTACTTCGACATTTTTGATCGTTCCTAAGATATCTGTGAACATTAATCTTAAAAATCGAACGTTCTCTTCTTCAATGATTCGTTTAATTTCATCACCAGTTATTTGTTTCTTTACCATGGTATCCCTCTTTCTTTTTCTTTATATTATTCAGTCAAAGAATTGTCGTTGCATTCCTTGCGACTGATAATGCCCAGTTTTACTTAGCCCACCTTGCGCCAATATCTCATCACGAAAAATTTGTCGAACGTCATGATCAGTTAGCGGTTTTTTGCTCTTTTCTTCCTGTTTTTTGGCTTGAGCCATTTCGTAAACTCGTTTGATACCAGCCATATTTAATCCATCAGAAAGATAATCTTTGATCTCTAACAACAAGTCAATATCGTTTAATGAATACATTCGACGATTTCCTTCGCTTCTTTCAGGATGAACAAAATCTTGTTCTTCATAATAACGAATTTGTCGTGCGGATAAATCAGTCAGTTTCATTACTGTACCAATTGGAAATACAGACATTGAACGGCGCAATTCCTTTTCTCCCATCAGACGTCCCCTTTCGTTTAACAAGTTGGGTAAAGTATACCAATCAAAAAAACTACTGTCAACCGCTTATGTCAGGTTTTCTAACATGAGAGTTGGTTTTTTTTACAAAAAAACTTGAGCAACGATTCATTGCTCAAGTTTTCTAACTTTAAAAAAAAAAAGAAAATACATAGGTCACTCTGATAAGAAAGAGACAACGACCATTTAACTATTCAGCCATTTAGAAGTTGACTTTGCAAATCCTTTTACTTCATATCCATTTTTTTCTTCTACAAAATGCTCTTTCAAAACGAGGGTTTGTCTTCGTAAAGCACTTAACGTTTGCCCATCCTGACTGGGTACAAAGAGCGTGTATGGCACCATCAATTCCAACAACTGCTGTTTGATCGCTTGTACTAGCTTTTCTTTCCCATCGGTACTTTGCGCCGATATCAATACATTTGGAAAGAGTGAGGGAGTAAATAAGGCTGGATCAATTTGATCCGCTTTGTTATAGACTGTTAATACAGGCATCTCTTCCATCTTTAGTTCCGCCATCAACTGTAATACAGTCTGCTCCTGCAAAATACGATCTGGCGAACTTGCATCAACTACATGTAACAATAGATCCATGGATTGACTTTCTTCCAATGTTGAATGGAACGCATCAATTAATTGTGTCGGAAGATCTTGAATAAATCCAACCGTATCAGTAACCGTAATCTCAAATCCTTCTGCAAATCGCCATTTCTTTGTTAAGGGATCCAAAGTAGCAAATAACTGATCTTTAGAATACGTATCCGCTTGCGTAAGCAAATTAAGAATGGTTGACTTCCCCGCATTGGTATACCCAATCAAACCAATTTGAAAGATTTCACTAGACTGTCTTTTTTGGCGGTTTCTCGCTCGATGCGCTTCTACAGCCTTCAACTCACGTTTTACCCCTAATATTTTATTACGGATATGACGTCGATCCGTTTCCAACTTGGTTTCCCCAGGTCCTCTCGTTCCGATTCCACCACCTAATCGAGACAATGACTTTCCTTGTCCAGCTAAGCGTGGTAAAAGGTACTCTAATTGTGCTAGCTCTACTTGCAGCTTTCCTTCTTTCGAACGGGCTCTCATGGCAAAAATATCTAAAATCAACTGGACTCGGTCAATGATAGGGATTCCTACTGCTTCTGAGACTAGCTGACTCTGCCGAGGTGTCATTTCATGGTTAAAGATAATCAGATCCGCTTCATGAGCATCCGCTTGTTGGATCAATTCTTGTAATTTACCTTTACCGATAATGGTTTGACGATCGACTTGCGGTCGTTTTTGCGTCAATGTAAATACAACTTCCCCAGAAGCTGTATTGGTCAGCTTGCTCAATTCTGCCATCGACTCTGTGAAGTATCGTTGATTCTGTTCTGTCTCAACGCCTACGATGATCACTTTTTCTTTTTTATTCGTCATCTTTTTCCTCCAACCACGTTCTGATCAATTGATCAATTTGCTCCATACTACTGGACTCTGCTAATAAATCAAACCAATGTGCATCAAGACGATTACGAAACCATGTCAATTGTCGTTTTGCATACCGTCTCGAGTTCATCTTCAACTGCTCCACAACGTTTTCTAAAGATTCTTCTCCCTTAAAATACGGATAGAATTCTTTGTATCCAATGCCCTGACTCGCTTGGACTTCACCAAGTTCATACACAAAACGTGCTTCTTCTAATAAGCCTTCCTCTAACATACTATCTACACGTTGATTGATGCGCTGGTATAACAAGGCTCTCTCGGTATTAAGACCAATCATACAATAATCATAAAGACGTGCGGGTTCCTCTTGCGGTGTTGTGATACTGTAACCAGTCACTTCAAATACTTCTAAAGCTCGAATCACTTTTCGTTGGTTATTCCAATGGATTTTTTCCGCTGCTAGCGGATCTTTTGTTTTCAAATACTCCCAAAGTTCTTTTTTACTGAGTGTTTCAGCTAATTCTTCATATTTTTTTCGTACTGCTGTGACGCTTTCCTCTTTTGCACCCAATTGAAAATCATAAAGCAAAGATTGAATATATAACCCTGTTCCACCAACGATCATTGGCAAATGGCCACGTTCTGTGATTTCTGTGATCAAATTTCGTCCAGCTTTTTGAAAATCTGCTACGGAATAAGTTTCATTCGGTTCGATGATATCAATCAAATGATGGGGAATACCTTCCATTTCTGACGTCTTTATTTTAGCTGTTCCGATATCTAATTTCTTGTAAACTTGCAGTGAATCCCCACTAATAATTTCACCGTTAAATTTTTTAGCCAATTCCACGCTAAGCGCTGTTTTCCCTACCGCTGTAGGTCCAACGATTACTAATACTTTTTCCATTATCATCCTACTTTTTCATTGTTTGTTTTATCCAAAATGCTTTTTGGGGAAAGTCTGTGATTATTGCATCTAGTTGTTGATCGAAACATCGTGTCATCTGCTGGTCGTCGTTGATGGTCCAGCATCTGATCGATTTGGGGAATGTCTCCATGGATGGCAAATGCTCCAAGTACCAGTCACCTCTAGGATGAATCCCTTCTATCCAAGGAGTATCTTCAGCTAACTGTACTTTCTTTTGTGACGTACTTAAAAGAAGATCCAGCTGTGCCTGAGGATCAATTTTTACTACTCGTTCCAATGTATGAAAGTTAAAACTGCAGTACGCATGTCGAAAAGGCCATTCCACTGCTTTTAATTGTTGAACTACTTTTTCTTCGATGCCAGCATACTCATATTTATCTGTTTTAATCTCGATCATTACCGTTCCACGATAATTCATTTCCCAAAAAAGATGCAAGACCTCTTTCAAAGTTGGCACTTTTGTTGCCTGAAACTCTGTATTGAACCACTTTCCTGCATTCAACTTTTTTATCTCTGCTAATGTTTTTTCCCGTACCAATCCTTTGCCATCCGTCGTCCGATCCACTTCCTCATCATGAATCACCACGATCTGCTCATCTTTCGTCAAATGAACATCTAGTTCAATCCCATCTACACCTATTCGAACAGCTTCGGCAAACGCAGGCAATGTATTCTCTGGATGGGTACCACTACTTCCACGATGCGCAAAAATCTGAACCATTTCATCACCACTTTCAGTCTCCTTGATTGTACCATAGGAAAAAGGCTGTGAAAAAGTCGTAATACTTCGAATGTCTAAGAATTAGGTTGACTTGTCATTCTAAAAAATGAGTAAACGGTATTCAATAAAGAACTCCTCAGCAATAAGCGATGATTTTCTAAAATATGAAAAGCTATAAAAAAGTCCTCTCTCATTCGCTTAAAGATGTTCTTCGACGATCAGTCAAAAAATCTCAAAATATGGGGAGCTGTTTCGAGATTTTCATTCTTCATACTCAGGGCAAACTGCTGTTTTCACAATCTCTCATTCATAGTGTTCCCTCTATCGAAAATAAGCCGAAAAAACCAAAAATATAAGGAACTACTTTTGGATTTTTCGGCTTATTTCTAAAAGCTAGACAATTCTGTCACAACCTTGCCTTTACAAATTATAAAAGTTTTTTGATCCTCTTCGATCTCAACTCAAAAAACAATTAGCTCCACACATTATCATTTGAGAAAAAGCCAATGGGTTGTCGCGTGACACTTTTTAATTGCGCTTTTTTTTCATTGATCATTTCCGTCAGATTATCCGTGAAGTTTTCTAAGATCACACGTCCACCTTTATAAGCATAACCGCCTATTTTCATCGTTTCGTCAGGAGAAAGAACGACTTTACGGTGCGCAATGTTTTTAAACAACTCCTCTAAGATGTAATTTGGAAGATAAAAATTATTTTGTGCAGCAAATGACTGTAAATAAGCAAAATCATCAATAGTGATATAACAATCATCAAATGCATCAAAGCTGACATATTCATCTAACAGTGTTGCTCTTTTTTGCAAGATTTCATTGATCTTTTTATTGAGTTGATTCAAAGTCTCAATCTCTTTGACTTTTAATTCTAACTCCCGTCTTCGTTGCTCTTTGTTTTCAAGATGGCGCATCTGAACAACCATCCCGATATATACTAAAATAGCTCCTAATAAAACGCCAATTAAGCCTACGATGCCAACTACCAATTAGTGTTCCTCCTTGCTGTATTCTTCTATTTCATCATAACATAAACGTGCAAGCACAGACTATTTTCTAAAATTTTTTTATTTGACCTTTATTGACCAAGAATGTATACTACTTTTTAGGTAGAAGAAATGAATTTGTGTTACACTATTTGTAAAGAACTTAAGGAGGAACCAAATTATGAATTTAATCCCTACAGTTATTGAACAATCCTCTCGTGGCGAACGAGCTTATGATATTTACTCACGCTTATTAAAAGACCGCATTATCATGTTAAGTGGTCAAGTGACAGATGATCTTGCAAACTCGATTATTGCCCAATTGCTTTTCCTAGATGCACAAGATTCTGAAAAAGACATTTATCTTTATATCAACTCTCCTGGCGGTTCGGTTACTGCTGGAATGGCGATTTATGATACGATGAATTTTGTTAAAGCAGATGTCCAAACCATTGTGATGGGTATGGCTGCTTCTATGGGTAGTTTCTTACTGACAGCAGGTAAAAAAGGCAAACGTTTTGCTTTACCAAATGCTGAAATCATGATCCATCAACCACTTGGCGGCGCACAAGGTCAAGCGACAGAAATCGAAATCGCAGCTCGTCACATTTTACAAACACGAGAACGCTTGAACAAAATTTTAGCAGAACGTACTGGTCAACCTCTTGAAGTGATCGAAAAAGATACCGACCGTGATAATTACATGACTGCTGAACAAGCGAAAGCATACGGTTTGATTGATGAAGTGATGGAAAACAGTGCTGGATTAAACTAATATCATTTGTAAACTAAAAGGACGATGGGACTGCTCGATTGAGCGGCTCATCGTCCTTTTTTCAGTTGGAACGAAAGCTCGGTTTTTCAATGCTGTTCTTTAAACTTTCCTTCGTTATATTGTTCTCCAAGTTCAACGTAATGTTGAATATTTTGGCGATTCTTTTCAATCTCTTCTTCCGTTAAAGGACGAATGACTTTAGCTGGCCGACCAAATGCTAATACGTTGGGCGGAATGACCTTGCCTTCGGTCACTAAAGAACCAGCACCAATCAAACTATTTTCACCGATCACTGCATGGTTCAAAATAGTTGATCCCATACCAATCAACGCGCCCTTTTCGATGGTGCAACCATGAAGCATACATTGATGTCCTACCGTTACATTTTCAGCAATTTCAACTGGTGCATCATGGTCCACATGAATAACAGTACCATCTTGAATATTCGTTCTTGCTCCAACTTTAACCGTATTGCTATCCCCACGAATCACCGCTTGATACCAAACTGTGACCGATTCTGCGAGCTCTACATCGCCAACAACAGTTGCATTCGGTGCAATAAATTTTTGACTCATTTTTACACATCTCCTTTTTTGGCTTATTTCCAATTATAGCAGAAGATGGATTTCTCCTTCAAAAAGACTGGCAGCTATTATTTCATAGTCCCTTCAAGCACGCCTACTCTCTAGGGACTGAGACAAAAGTAGCATCTTCGGAAAATTTGCCGAAATTTACCAAAAATTTGAGAAGCACCAAGTAGGTAACAATCAACATCAAAAACTAGTTTTTGTGTTTCTTGTCAATTTTCGGAAATTCCTTCTTATTTCTTGATGCTGAACACTTTTGTCTCAACCTCTCGTTTTTACACAAATAAAGAGCTCAGAACAATCTTTCGTGTTCCAAGCTCTTTCCTTTTATCTATATGCTATCTAAACTGGTAGCTAAATTTTATCCATTTACTTTAGAAATATTGATTGAGCCGATATAGCCAGCTTTATAGTTTTCCACATTGATTAGTGGGCTTGTTTCTCCTTTATTTACTTTAAAAGTAGTTGTAAGTCGATAGTATCCTTTTTTTTCTAAAACCCCATCTCTCATCAATGTGGTGTTAAGGAGTTCACGACTATCTTTAGACGAAGTATCTTCCTTCAATGCCACTTTTACATAATGGTCACTCAACATATCGACCACTGGTTTCACATAAACGGTTACTCGATAAGTTGCATTTTCTTCTAAAGCTTCACTACCGTTAAAGATTTTATATACACTAGCATGCTGATCAGCAAAGAAAGTATAGTCACCTACTAAAGCATTCACAGGGTCTTTCACTAGTTCAATGTCATCTCCTGAGAACATTTTCCATCCAGCAGTTTGTCCGTCAGGCCAAGTATCATTGATTTTCACCGTTACATTAATCGTTTTTCTAGCCACTTCATTTACACTATTTTTCACTTCATAAGTGACTTGGTATTTTCCAGGAATAGAGGAATCAACGTTGTTTTCTACCACTTTGATTTTGTCTGTGATGTCTCCGTCAACACGATCATAAGCACTTAGATTGATTCGTTTGTCAAATGGATCAAATAACTCATCGTGCAAAATTTCAATATCATTTGCATGTAACTCTGGTTTTTCAAAAACAGCTGCAAATTGATTGATTCTGACAGTATGCGTATTGAAGTGTTCTCCTGTTGCAGCTCCAATCGTAAAAGTATATTTCTTTGATTTATCGATGTTTGGATTTTTCAATTCCCAATGTTGCCCATCGTAATCTGCAGTAATAAGTTGTTGCTTGCTATTCCATTTTAACGTTAATTTTTTAAAAGTATTTGGCGTGAATTTAATTTGTTGCATAGGAGCTAAAGCGGTTAAAAATCCGCTGTTGGCATCTGTTGAAACAAAGCCTCCATGAGCACCAACCATTTGAGCATGGTTGAAAGAAGTATCCGCATCATCTCTATCTGGCGCTTTAGAATAGGTATCCAATTCAAATCCAATTCCCTTTTTCAGGCCTCTGATACCTAGACCACCACCATTAGCTCCAATGTCGCCAATTGCTCCTTGGTGGAAAGCCACACCTACCCCATCAGCACCATTTACATTATCACCTAAATTGACATCCATATCCAACAAGAAATCATAGTTCATATCAAGGGAGACGATTCCAGATATTGTTCCTTTTTGAAATTGTTTCGATTGAGTAAGACGAGCTGTATGGGAATCAAGTTGGACGGCACTTCCATTAAATGCGACGATGTCTTTCAAATCAAAATTATTTTGATCCACATTTTGGGAGATAGCAATATTTTTATTGACTAAAACATTACTAGTTTCTGCATTTACTGACAATCCAACAACACTTACCCCAATTAATCCAATAGTTCCTGCACATACTTTTTTACAAAAGGTCTTTTTGTTCATAATAAATAACGCTCCCATTCATATAGTTATTTTTTATACACTATCCTTTTCCGTTCTATCTGCATTTCACCATCTCTTTTCATTCTTTTAGTAAACAATTACGCGTAAAATTCATTTACTAGCAAGCATCCAGTAGTAGAAGCATTTTTGAATGCTATTTCGCCTCCCTTGATCTTTTTTCTACTACAAAATTATCGTAACGCTCAGATCCTATTATTTTTATTTTGTATAGTAGTCCAACAAATAAAAAAAGAGGTGAGACAAAAATGTTTCGCATCAAGAAATAAGAAGGGATTTCTGAAAATTAACAAGAAGCATAAACACTCGTTTTTTGCTGTTGATCGTTACCTACTTGGTGCTTCTTATTTCTTGATGCTACTTTTATCTCACTGTTTATTCGATTTTTAGAGATACTAAAAGAGACTGAGGAAAGTTTTTCCTCAGTCTCTCTATTCTAAAATTCTTTCTTATTTGCTCGGAGCTGATCGCTTCTTTCACGACCTCTTGGTTTAAACGGTGTTCAAGAAGCAACTCCTTGAAATAAGCCTGAATTTTTCAAAACATGAGAAGCTGTTTCAAAAAATTCTTTCTTATTGTCATCGGAGCTACCCGCTTCTTTCACAACCTCTTGGTTTAATCGGTATCAAGCATCAGCAACATCTTCAGCAAATTGGCTATTGTACAGTTTTTCATAGAATCCGCCTTGAGCTAACAGCCCTTCATGCGTTCCTTTTTCGATAATTTGTCCTTGATCCATCACTAAGATCAAATCCGCATCACGAATTGTTGAAAGGCGATGAGCAATAACAAAACTTGTTCGTCCTTCCATTACACGATCCATTGCTTTTTGGATCAATGCTTCTAAACGAGTATCGACAGAACTAGTAGCTTCATCAAGTATCAAGATTTTAGGATCAGAAACTACGGCTCTGGCAATAGTCAATAATTGCTTTTGCCCTAACGAAACATTGTCACCTTCAGCGTTGATTTCCATTTCGTACCCATCAGGCATTGTCCGAATAAAATGATCAACGTTAGCTGTTTTTGCTGCGTCAACGACTTCATAATCCGTCGCATCTAATTTACTAAAACGAATATTATCAGCGATTGTCCCTTCATAGAGCCAAGCATCTTGAAGAACCATCCCAAATAATGAGCGGACATCACTACGACTCATCGTTTTAGTATCAATACCATCGATTTTTATTGCCCCATGACTCACATCATAAAAACGCATCAATAAATTAATCAGAGTGGTTTTCCCTGCACCGGTTGGTCCGACTACCGCAACTGTTTGACCAGCTTTTACTTCAAAGTTCAAATCTTGAATCAACGGTTTTTTAGGGTCATAAGCAAAATCAACATGTTCAAATGAAACATTTCCTGCTACTGTTTCTGGTAAAGTGACATCCACTTTATTTTCTTTTTCTTCTGGTTCATCTAAAATCTCAAAGACACGTCTGGTAGCCGCAGATGCACTTTGCAATACAGAAGATAACTGTGTGATATTCCCCATTGGCTGGCTGATTTGCCAAATATATTGGATAAATGCTTGTAATTGCCCCACAACGATGACACCCGTAATGACGTAAAAACTTCCCAATACAGCCATACCGATATAAGTAGCATATGCGGTCAACTGAACTAAGGGCATCATCAATCCAGATATAAAGGCTGCTCTAAATCCATAATGTTTCAATCGATGATTGACTTGTTTGAATCCTTCAAACGTTTTTTGCTCACGTCCATAAACTTTTAACACACTAAAACCAGTCATATTTTCTTGGACATAACCATTTAAATCCCCTAACGAATTTTGCATTTCTTGGAAATATTTTTGCGAAGCATTGATCACACGTTTTGAAATCCAGATAGATGCAGGAATCATGATCATCGAGATCAACGCCATCAATGGCTGGATATAAAACATCATCGCTGCTGCCAGTGTGATCCCTAAAATAGCATTCACCACACCGATAAACGCTTGCTGTAACGCTCCACTGACTGCGTCTACGTCATTCGTCACCCGAGATAAGATATTTCCTTGTTGATTTTTATCAAAATAAGAAACAGGCAATCGATTGATTTTTTCTTCAATATCTCTTCGCAAATCTTGCATTGCACTTTGCACGACATTCGTCATCAAAACACCTGAAAGTAATTGCGAAACACAATAACCAACGCCCACGATCGTGATCCAAATCAAACAATTGAAAATATAAGAAAAATTAATCGCTTCGTTGTTTGCAATATTATGACTGATCTCAGTAGTTGGCAATCCGACAACATAGGGTAAAGCAACGTTGAAAATCACCGTCAAAACAGTAAACAACAGCACAAAGAAAAATGTTAACTGATAAGGTTTGATGTATCGAGCTAATCGTTTTAAGGAAGATAATGTTTGTTTCATGCTAATTCCTCCTTCGATAATTGCGAAGCTGCGATATCATAATAGATTGGACAGTTTTCTAATAATTCACGGTGTGTCCCGATACCTACGACTTCTCCCTCATTCAAGACGATGATTTTATCAGCATGCATGATCGTACCCACTCGCTGCGCCACGATTAACACCGTTGATTCGGTCGTTTCTTTTTTCAAGCGAGCCCGAAGTTTTGCATCCGTTTGATAATCAAGCGCCGAGAAGCTGTCATCAAAAATATAGATTTCCGGACGTCGAATAATAGCTCTGGCAATCGCTAAACGCTGCTTTTGTCCTCCAGAGAAATTAGCTCCACCTTCGGAAAGAAGTTCATCATACCCATCCGTTTTCTTCGAAATGAAGTCCGTTGCTTGTGCGATTTCAGCTGCTCGCTCCATCTCCTCTTGCGTAGCATCTTCTTTTCCATATCTTAAATTATCTGCGATCGTCCCAGTAAATAACAATGCTTTTTGAGGAATAAAGCCAATTTTATCTCTTAATTTACTCAAGCGATAGTCCCTGACATCTACGCCATCAATAAGGATTTCCCCATCACTTACATCGTAAAATCGAGGAATCAATTGAATCAACGTTGACTTCCCGCTACCTGTACTACCGATGAATGCGACTGTCTCTCCTGGCGAAGCAGTAAAACTCACATTACGGATCACGGGTTCTTGTGAATGTCCAGGGTAAGCAAATGTCACATTCTTAAACTCAATATATCCTTTGGTTTTTGTTTCAGATACACCATTTGGATCTTCTTTGATCGACGGTGAGGCATCTAATGCTTCTTGGATACGCCCTGCTGAAACAGCTGCCCGTGGATACATCATAAAGACACTTGCAAACAGCATGAAGGAGAATAATGCATGGAAAATATATTCAATAAACGCAATCAGATCCCCCACTTGAAGAGAACCAGCATCGATTTGAACCGCTCCGCTCCAAATAATCAAGACCATTACAATGTTAAACAGGAAGTAGAATCCAGGCTGTGCAACAGCCATTAAACGAAACAAGCTTTTCGAGCTTTTTGTATAGTTATCATTAACTTTCGCAAATCGTTTTTCTTCAAATTTTTCATTAACGAATGCCCGGATAACACGTAATCCTGAAAGATTTTCACGTAAAATACTATTAATCTTATCCAAATTTTTCTGTTGTTTTTTTGATAACGGTTCAGAAAATTTCGCAATCGCAACCACTGAAAGTAGTAAAAACGGTAGCGCTCCGATCACATAATAACTCAATGAAACACTGGTCCGCATAACCATATAAAGACTGACAACAAACATCATCGGTGTCATAAATCCGATCCGTAAGATATTTTGTAAGAACAGCATAATTTGATAAGCGTCATTCGTCGTACGCGTGATCAACGAAGCAACCCCCAATGTTTCATATTCTTGGTGAGAATAACTCTGGATTTTCTTGAATAGATCGTCACGAATATCCGCAACGATGTTCGTCGTGATCCGTGAACCAAAATAGCCTAATAAAATATTCATAATGATCCCAACCACAGTAATCACGACCATCAAGATCCCTTGTTGTTTTACATAACCAAAATCGTTGTTACGAATCCCGACATCAATCATACGAGCTAAAATCGTTGGTAAGCCTAACTCAATTAAAATAAAACCAAATACGCAGATGAAATTTAATAACAAATATTTCTTATAGCGCATGGTATAGTGCCACATCAACTTCAAACTCTCATCTCCTTTTAATTAGAATAAATTTAGCTATTAATAAAAATAATAGCACACTCCTATAGTATATAGAACACCTCTCTCATCAAAAATTTTTTTTATTACATTTAAATGATAAAAAACATTTTTCCTTTCCACCTTGTTGATTTCTATACTTATCCACTTTTTTATGCTAAAATAGCAATTAACTATTGTATGAATTCATACATAAGGTACGGTTGAAAAAATTTCCGAACAGAGAAGCAAAACGAGGCTTGTCTCTTTGATTAGAATCGCTCATTTTAATCAAAGCATATCAAAAAACAGGTGGCTTGACCCCTCGTTTTGTGTTGTCTAAAAAAAATCAACTAGCTAAATTACTGCGACATGCAGATAAAGGAGACATAAACATGATTTACAAAGTATATTATCAAGAATCAAAAATCCGTAATCCTAAACGGGAAGAAACAAAATCACTTTACATTGAAGCAAATAGTGATGTTGACGCACGTCAACAAGTGGAAGAAAATACCCCATACAACATTGAATTCGTTCAACTTCTAGAAGGCAGTCATCTAGAATACGAAAAAGAAAATGCTGAATTCACATTAGTGGAGTTTTAAAATGAAACTTTCCATCAAAAATAATGAGACAGGCGTCTTTGCTATTGGTGGATTAGGTGAAATCGGGAAAAACACGTATGGGGTACAATTCCAAGATGAGATTATTATCATTGATGCTGGAATCAAGTTTCCAGAAGATGATCTGCTTGGGATTGACTACGTAATTCCTGACTACAACTATATCGTTCAAAATATACACAAAGTGAAAGCACTGGTGATCACGCATGGACACGAAGACCATATCGGTGGCATTCCTTATTTGTTGAAACAAGCGAATATCCCTATTTATGCTGGGCCATTAGCGCTTGCACTGATTACCAATAAGTTGGATGAACACGGATTGCTTAGAGATGCACAATTGCATGAAATCAATGAAGATACCGTGATTCGTTTCAGAAAAACATCGGTCAGCTTTTTTAGAACAACCCATAGTATCCCTGATGCGTTGGGTGTCGTTGTAAAAACACCTTCTGGTAATATCGTTGCAACAGGTGACTTTAAATTTGATTTCACCCCAGTCGGTGAACCTGCTAACCTGCACAAAATGGCACGGATCGGTGAAGAAGGCGTACTCTGCTTGCTATCAGACAGTACAAATGCTGAGATCCCAACATTTACAAAATCAGAAAAAACGATTGGTCTTTCGATCCTAAAGATTTTTGAGAAAATCGAAGGTCGGATCATTTTTGCCAGCTTCGCTTCAAACATCTTCCGTCTACAACAAGCAGCAGATGCAGCGGTTGCTACCGGCAGAAAAATTGCTGTTTTTGGACGCAGTATGGAAAATGCGATCGTTAACGGCCAACGTTTAGGCTATATCAAAGTCCCAGAAGGAACCTTCGTTGATGCACATGAAATCAATCGATTACCTGCGAATGAAACGATGATCTTATGTACTGGTTCTCAAGGTGAACCGATGGCTGCTTTAAGTCGTATTGCTAATGGTACCCATCGCCAAATCCAGATCCAACCAGATGATACCGTCATTTTCTCAAGCTCACCAATTCCTGGGAATACTACCAGCGTCAACCATTTGATCAATTTA
Source organism: Enterococcus sp. C74 (assembly GCF_040887125.1). NCBI lineage: Bacteria > Bacillati > Bacillota > Bacilli > Lactobacillales > Enterococcaceae > Enterococcus > Enterococcus sp. C74. The sequence continues at coordinate 44,667 of NZ_JBFOFA010000011.1, forward strand.
TTATCTGAAGCTGGTGCAGAAGTCATTCATGGGAAAATCAACAATATCCATACTTCTGGACACGGTGGTCAAGAAGAACAAAAGCTGATGCTTCGTTTGATGAAGCCTAAATACTTTGTTCCAGTCCACGGAGAATTCAGAATGTTGAAGATCCATGCTTCCCTTGCTCAAGATACTGGTGTACCTGCTGAAAATTGCTTTATTATGGAAAATGGAGATGTGTTGGCTTTGACTAGCGAAACCGCTCGTCCAGCCGGACATTTTATTGCCGGTGACGTCTATATCGACGGTAGCGGGATCGGTGACATTGGAAATGTTGTTTTGAGAGACCGTCATTTGTTATCTGAAGAAGGACTAGTTCTGGCAGTTGCTACTGTCGACATCAAAAAGAAAGAAATTTTAGCGGGACCTGATATTTTATCACGTGGCTTTGTTTATATGCGTGAATCAGGTGAGATGATCAATGAGGCGCAACGCATCCTTTTCCATGCATTGCGTGAAGTGTTAAATGCTCCTGATTGCTCTGAACATAAACTGAAAGAAGCCATGACAGGCGCTTTACAACCTTTCTTATTTGAACGAACAGAAAGACATCCAATGATCCTTCCAATGGTGATGACACCTGATGAAGAAAAATAAATGAAAAACTTATAATGGCTGCATGCGCCGACTACCTACATAGATGGGTAAAGTTCGGCACAGTTGTCCATTATAAGTTTTTTTGTAACAAAAAAGAGCGTAATCACTTACGCTCTTAACATGTTTAAATAGGTGAACAACACTTATTTAGTTTACTCGCTCTACTTAAGCTTTTTCAACATTAGCAGCTTGTGGGCCACGATCTGATTCTTCAACATCAAAAGTCACTGCTTGACCTTCTTCTAAAGTTTTGAATCCGTCACCTTGGATAGCTGAAAAGTGAACAAAAACATCGCTTCCGTCTTCACGTGAAATAAAACCAAATCCTTTTTCAGCGTTGAACCATTTAACTGTTCCGTTTTCCATTAATAATACCCTCCTCGTGCCTAAGCACTTAATTGATTGTAACATTGCTCGCGTACGATAGAGGTGCAACAGATGTTTCAACTTCTATTCCCAAACAAAATTACAATATAATTGTACACTTGGTTCTTTTTTTTTGCAAGAAAGCTACTTCCACTTATTCAATTTATTCCTCTTCCATCAATCCCTCCTCTCTCAGACTAAAATACTGTTTGCATCCAATGATCAAATGATCTAAGACATCGATTCCCATCATCTCCCCACATTTTTGAACTCTTTTAGTAAAAAGCAAGTCTTGTTTAGATGGAAGAACATTCCCCGAGGGATGATTATGAACTAAAATAATTCTCGCTGCAGAATATCGAACAGCATAATGGAACACTTCTCTTGGATGTGCGATCGTTTGATCCAGGGAACCAATAAATAGCGTTTTTTTCAACAATACTTGATTCTTAGTATCCAAATAAATACAAATCAAATGTTCTTGTTTGTGATCCTTTAATTCTATGATCAATTGATGCGCCAATTCATAGCTGGCATGGATCGTGGGTTGTACCGCTACATGCTGTGTTTGGATTCTTTTTCCTAGCTCGATCAGTGCTTTGATTTCAAGAGCCTTAACCTGACCAATTCCTCGTATTTTTTCCAGCTCAGACAGCGTTGCCTGTCTTAACAGTGCAAGTCCACCAAATGTTTTCAACAAATTACCTGCTAGTTCCAAGACATTATAGGGATGCTGTCCCGTGCGTAATAAAATAGCAAGTAATTCTTGATCAGAGAGTGCTTTCTCTCCGTAAAGCAGCATTCGCTCCCTTGGAAGTGAGGTTGCTGGCACAGCATCCAGCAAATTTTTTTCCATAAAATCCCCCCTTTCTTCTTCTCACTAATAAGATACGAAAAAAGGGGGGAGTTATTTTTATTTTTTTAGATATCCTGGTACTTCGTGTAGAGAAGATAAAACTGCTAACGTTTTTTGTTGCAAGTCTTCTGAAGGAGCCAACAAATCTGGAATCATAATCACTGGGATCTCCGCACTTGCTGCTGCAAGTATCCCGTTTTTAGAATCTTCCAGAACCAATGTTTCTTGTTTTTTCGTTCCTAGATATTCATGGGCAAGCAAAAAGATTTCTGGATCAGGTTTAGCACGTTTGACATTTTCTGCTGAAACAATCGTTTCAAAATAGTTTGTCAGTTGGTTCTTTTCCAATAATAGCTCAATAATATGACGTTGGTTACTAGAAGCGACAACTTTAGGTATTCGGTGTTCTTCTAAAAAGTCCAGTAATTCGATTACTCCTGGTTTTAATTGCACTGCACCTAAGGAAAACCGTCTGATCGTTTCTTCATAAGCATCATTAATGAATTTTTGGACATTGTTTTTCCCAAAACTTGCAAAGATCTGATGATAATTTGCCCAAACCTCTTCATCTGATACACCTAGATATTTTAAATACAATTCTTTGTCGTAAGGAAAGCCCATTTGATCAGCAACCATTTGCGAGGCTTCATAGTAGACGATTTCTGTGTCAAAGAGTAACCCATCCATGTCAAAAATGACAGCTTTATAATTCATTTTTTCCTCCTAACTGTAACAATAGTGTTCGTACTTCAGAAATAAAGTAAAGGGAACCTGTAACCACTAAGACATCTTCATTGGTCATTTTTTCTAATATTTCAGCTAAACCAAATTGCCATAATGAAACAATTGAAACTGTTTCATCTACAAGATCAGTCACGGAGCTTAAATCCAATGCTTTCGGGTGTTCAAACGTCGTTAAATACAAATGCGCATTAGGAACTGCTTTTAATTGGGTTAGCATTGCTTCTACATCTTTTGTACTTAGTGCAGAAAATAAAATATTGATCCGATAATCTTTGAACTCTTTCTTCAAATTTTGAACCAAACGGCTGACTGCATGTGTATTATGAGCGCCATCTAAAATAACAAAAGGTTCTTCACTTAATTTTTCCATTCGTCCAGGCCAGTGCGCTTTTTTCAGCCCTTTGCGAATTTCTTTTTCACTAAATGGTATTCCTGTCATCTTGCAGTAAACTTGGTATAGTTCAATTGCCATACCAGCATTTTCTGTCTGATGTTGTCCAATCATGCCAATCGTAAGCGAGGTCATTTTTCCATGCTCATTATGAAATGAAAATACTTCTCCCCATCGCTCAGCTGGATGTTGATAAGTAACTTGATAGTTTTCGCCAAAAATATGAAGGGGGGCATTTCTTAGTCTAGCCTGTTTTTTGATTACTTCTAAAGCTCTTTCTTCGATATTTCCCGTAACGACAGGCACCCCTTGCTTGATTATTCCTGCTTTTTGGGCAGCGATTTCTTCAATTGTTTCTCCTAAAATATCCGTATGATCCAAGCCAATCGTGGTGATTCCTGTAAGTAATGGTACGGCAACATTTGTTGAGTCTAGTAAACCGCCTAACCCAACTTCAATAATAGCAACGTCGACTTTTTGACACAAAAAATAATCAAATGCCATTGCTGTCAGCGTTTCAAACTCAGTGATTCCGGCAACTGCTTCAAATCGATCCAAATGTTCAACAAGTGGTCGGTATTTTTGTACAAGCTTGATTAAGTCTTGATCTGGAATTTCTTGTCCATTGATCGAGATTCGTTCATTAAAAGATTCAATATACGGCGAAGTAAATGTCCCCACTGTCAGACCTGCTTCTTCTAGTAGACATCTCAGATACGTAACCGTCGAACCTTTTCCGTTGGTTCCTGCGATATGGATCGTTTTCACCTGTTTTTCAGGATGCCCGACTATCTCTAATAATGCCTCCACTCTATCTAGTCCCGGACGAGAGCCAAATGGCAAGCGGCTATGGATCCAGGCGATTGCTTCTTCTATTTTCATCAACGTTTCCCCCATTCCATATTTATTATAGCAAAAAGCAAGCGGAAACACAGAAAAAGACGTAGTATATGTAAAAGAAGAAGAGATACTGAATAGCCAATTCTGATTCTACTTATTTGTGCTGACGTCTTGCTTTTTACTTAAAAAAAGAGCGGAAATGTTTTTCAACTACTTTCCGCTCTCTTTTGCATTTGTACGATTGTTCGAATGTCAGATTACTGGATTGTTCTTAAGCTGTGGATTCTTTCTGTAACTGCTGCTTGTTTGTCCAAATAATCTTTTTCTTTTGCCCGCTCTGCTTCAACCACTTCTGCTGGCGCATTGGCAACAAAGCGTTCATTGCCTAATTTTCCTTGTACTCGTTTCACTTCATCTGTCCATTTCGCTAGTTCTTTTTCTAACCGTTTGATTTCTTCTTCGATATTGATCAAACCTGCTAATGGTAAGAAAATTTCTGCCCCTGTCAATACAGCTGACATTGCTAGATCAGGCGCAACGATTTCACTTGAGATCGTTAGCTCTTCTGGATTACAGAAACGCTCGATATAGCTGGTATTTTCTGTTAAGAATTGACCGATTTTCGGATCATTGATCTTAATCATTAATGTAATTGGTTTTGATAATGGTGTATTCACTTCAGAACGAATATTACGTACGGAACGAATTAGTTCTTTGAGTACTTCCATCCCTTTTGAAGCTGTTTCATCATTAAATTCCGGATGAACCACCGGATAATCAGCAACTACTAAAGAAGTACCTTGATGTGGGATGTGTTGCCAAATTTCTTCAGTAACAAATGGCATAATTGGATGCAATAGACGCAAAATTTGATCTAACGTATGCACCAAAATACTTTGTGTTGTTTGTTTTGAGACAGCATCATCACCATACAAGACTTCTTTACTCATCTCGATATACCAGTCACAAAAATCATCCCAAATAAAGTTATACAACTGACGCCCAGCTTCCCCAAATTCAAAATGATCAAAGAGTTCAGTAACCTTAGCGATCGTTTCATTTAGACGTGTCAAGATCCAGCGGTCTGCCACAGTTTTCTCGCCAGTTAGCGTAATATCTTCAACTGTCATGCCTTCACTGTTCATAATAACAAAACGTGAAGCATTCCAAATTTTATTAATGAAATTCCAAGCTGCATCCATTTTTTCATAGCTGAAACGGACATCTTGACCAGGTGCTGAACCGTTTGATAAGAACCAACGTAAGGCATCAGCGCCATATTTTTCAATCACTTCCATTGGATCAATGCCGTTTCCAAGAGATTTACTCATCTTACGTCCTTGTTCGTCCCGAATCAACCCATGAATCAAAACATTTTCAAACGGACGACGATCTGTAAATTCTAAGCTTTGGAAAATCATTCGACTAACCCAGAAGAAGATAATGTCGTAGCCAGTTACTAATGTGCTTGTTGGGAAATAGCGTTGATAATCAGCACTATTTTCATCTGGCCATCCCATCGTTGAAAAAGGCCATAATGCTGAACTAAACCAAGTATCTAATACATCTGGATCTTGTACCCACTCTTCACTATTTTCTGGAGCTTCCATCCCTACATACATTTCACCCGTTTCTTTATGGTACCAAGCCGGGATTTGGTGTCCCCACCACAATTGACGAGAGATAACCCAATCGTGAACATTTTCCATCCAACGTAAAAATGTTTGATTAAAACGTGGTGGGAAAAATTCAACTGCATCATCAGTCTCTTGATTTTTCATTGCTTTCTCAGCTAATGGAGCCATTTTAACAAACCATTGTGTGGACAAGCGTGGTTCAATGACTACTCCCGTACGTTCTGAATGCCCAACATTATGGATCATTTTTTCAATTTTGATCAATCGTCCGATTTCCTTCAAATCAGAGACAATCGCTTTACGTGCTTCGAAACGATCCATACCTGCATATTTTCCAGCTAAGTCATTCATCGTTCCATTTTCGTTCATCACATTTACACGTGGCAGATCATGACGGTTACCTACCTCAAAGTCATTTGGATCATGCGCAGGTGTAATTTTCACTACGCCTGTTCCAAATTCCATATCAACATACGTATCTGCAATAATCGGAATTTCTTTATTTACTAATGGTAAAATTACTTTTTTGCCGATCAACGCTTGATAACGCTCGTCTTCTGGGTGTACAGCAATCGCTGTGTCACCTAGCATAGTTTCTGGACGAGTCGTTGCAATTTCCACTACACCCGAACCATCGGCCAGTTCATAGCTCATGTGGTAGAAAGCACCTTCAATCTCTTTGTGGATCACTTCGATATCCGATAAAGCAGTGCGTGCTTGTGGGTCCCAGTTAATAATGTATTCACCACGGTAAATCAAGCCTTTTTCATAAAGTGTCACGAATACTTTACGAACAGCTTCTGACAAGCCATCGTCTAGTGTAAAACGTTCACGACTATAATCGAGAGATAAGCCCATTTTTGCCCATTGTTCACGGATATGGCTTGCATACTCTTCTTTCCATTCCCATACTTGATCCACAAATTTTTCACGTCCTAAGTCATAACGCGAAATTCCTTGTTGACGAAGCTTTTCTTCTACTTTTGCCTGTGTAGCGATCCCTGCATGGTCCATCCCAGGTAACCACAAGGTATCAAAGCCTTGCATCCGTTTTTGACGAATCAGCATGTCTTGTAAAGTCGTATCCCAGGCATGTCCTAAGTGAAGTTTTCCTGTAACATTTGGTGGGGGGATTACAATTGAATAGGGTTTTGCTTTCTGATCGCCACTTGGTTTGAACAAATCTTGTTCCAACCATTTTTCATAACGGCCAGCTTCAACTTCTTGCGGATTGTATTTTGTTGATAGATTTTTTTCTTCCGTCATACTGATGTCCTCCTTAAAAATAAAAAAAGTCCTAAAATACTTTCGTATTTTAGGACGTATTGATTTACGCGGTACCACCTAATTTGTAGCAGTTTCCTACTACCTCTCATGTGAGTTAACGATCACGACTCGTTTATCTCTAGGTTTTATCGGTTTGCTGTACACGATAAAGGGTTCAAGATAAAAACTCCCAAGCTACCTTCACTAGTCTCTCCTAAGAACGTCCCACCATCTCGTTCTCTCTCTAAAAGGCTGTAACTAGTTACTCCTCTTGATCAACGTCATGCCTCATTTTACAATGGTTCAATTTTAAAGTCAATAAAAGACGGTAAGAATCGTATTTCCCCAAATAGTACCTCTTTAGGCTTATGATTCGCCTATTATAAATAATTGACTAAACAATAAGCAGTAGTGACAATGTTTGCTTATTCAGAACGTGACTGTTCAAATTAATTTTTTAACTCTCTTACAGAAGACTGATTTTTTCCTGCTTCCTTCATCTCATTTAGATTATTAGCCTTATTTGTAGACTGATTCATTCGCTCCTCTAGTGTTTGAATTTTTATTACATGGTGACTATTGGGCGTTTGAGGTGATTTATTTGTTAGAGATTGATCCCTGATTTCCTTGGGAATTGGTGTTGGTTGAATACCAGCGGACTTCTCTTGATTTAGACTATCAGCCACATTTGTAGACTGATTCATTTGCTCCTCGAATGTTTGATTTTTTATTACAAGGGACGTTTTGGTTTGTTTATCTGTTAGAGAGTGATTACTGATTCCGAGAGGTGTTAATGTTGGTTCAATACCTGCAGACTTTTCTTTAGGTTGCTCCTTTTTTCTCTCTGGTTCCTTTACTGAATTACTTATTAGAGACTGATTACTTGTTCCCTGAGGCATTGGAGTTGGTTGAACATCTATATTCAGTTCTTTAAGTTGCTTCATTTCCTGTCTATGTGAGTGTAATTTCTCGAAACTCTCAACTAGTCTTTTAATTTCCCCTCGATTCTGTTGGTGTTCTGAGTCTTTATTAAGATACCCTGCCGTGTATTTAGGATTTATATTTTTAAATACACCAGATGAATATACCAAGAAAGACAAAACAACCTGGGAACAACAATGCTCATCCTTGATTAGTAATTCTTCAATCTGTCGATTCACATCAGACACTAATAGGTTATTCGGACTTACGTAAGTATTTACAAACTGCTTAATCTTATCGCTTTCCTGTTGCCACCACTCCCTTTCGAATGGAGTCAGCACCTGATTAAGATTCTTAAAATATTTATTATTGTTACCCTCAACTTCATTAATCGTTACCTTCTTAAGATCAACAGAAACTAAAGGAATTTGTTTGCTACACTCGTCAATGACACTTTTTAATTTGGGATATGTATGTATAAAATGTTGTATCTTTTCTTTTTGATTAAGGATATTTGAAAATTGCTCCTCTATACTAAGTCGATCATCTCTAAATTCGTACACCTCAATCACACTATATTTCATTTGTTTTTTAATTTCTTCTTTTTTATTATTTAAATCTTTTTGAAACGTCTCAATTACTTTATTGACTCTGACTTGTTTTGTATTTTTTTTATTTTTTATCTTCAATAAACTATTTTTAATCTTATTTATTACAACTTGGGATTCACTTTGCCGCTTTTTTTCATCCATTGATAAACATTTTTCCGTCCAATTGATGACATCCGATTCAGTAAAATTAATATTTTGTGAACGAAGTGCTTCTTTAATTGATTGAAGGAGAGACTCAGCTTGTGAAAGGTCCTTGGTTTCCTTTAATAGTCCTTCTCCGTCATCCCCAAACCTTTTTTTAAATCAGTTACATCACTTGAATTTCCCCATTCTCTACTCATTACAGAATAAATGACTGTTGATAAAGTCTCTCCCTCCTTTTTTTGCTGGAGTGCTTCTTCGATTTTTGGAAGTAGTTCTTTTTTTGTCTGATAATCTTGTAATAGATTTAATGCTTTTTCCCTATCCGAACGATTCGAACAATCAATTCCTTCTTCACTTAGTGTATGATTAATCGTTTCCAGTATTATAGGAAAAAGGTAATCTACTTTTTGTTTTTTTAAATCTTTTCTTACTTCCCCCACTATATCAAGACCTTTTATTTTATCAATAGGGGCAAGTATTATAGTTTGTGCTTTTTCTCCCATTTCCATGCTTATTGCGGATATTCTTAAGATCACTTCTTTTTCATTCAAAATTTTGTTTGTTTGAATCTTATCCTCTTCATTTAAATAAGTGCTTAATTGATTATTGACTTGTTCAAAGTTTTTTTCCGTCCAGTTTGGGTAATTAACTTTTAACTGAAGCATAATCGTTGCGATCTGCTCGGGTTTTAATTGCTTGAGATAATCATTGTTCGCCAGTTTATTATCAATTGATCGAAGTCCATTCATGTGTCGCTGATTTTCGATTTCACTCAGATCTTTTTTCATCATTTCCGATAAGGAACTATTTTTTTTTGCTTCTGTCTCCTTTAATTCTTCTTTAAATGCCTGAACTGTTTCAAATTTGTGCCATTGATTTTCACCAAAAACAAGTCTCCCTAAATAGGATAACTGTTTTTTTGACTCTGGAGAATTCAATAATCTATAGAATCTATCAAATCGGTCTATTTTTGCCCCACTATTCAATAAATCTTCTAATTGATCCCCTAAATCTGATCGATTTTCTTTTTTTAGTTTTTCGATGATACTTTTTTTATAAAATTCTAAACGGTCCGTTTCTTTGAAGGAAGTATTGACATGTTGCCTAACAGACTCTTTTACTAATGTGGACTGAGACTCAACATAAATTTGTGTCATCACCTCAACTGTTCCTTGTTCTTCTCCTCTTAATATTTCATCATATTTTACAGCCAACTCTGGGGTTACTTCTTTAGCAATCAAATAAACGAGCTCTTGATCAAGGATTCTTTTTTTTGTGATTATGGTACTTTCTTTTAAATTTATTTTTTTAAAATATGGAAGGCTATTACCAATAAACGGCGAATCACTATGATTTGTAGCTATAGAAATATATGTTTTTTTTTCAGCTTCTGATAAATTCTTTCTTTGGAGAAGTTTAGAAATTATTTTATCATCTCTCAAAAAGTCAAAAAACCATTTATACTCATTATTCTTAGATGATCTATTCATCGTTTCAAAAAATCCATCAATTACGATTTCTCTACATCCTTCTTCATAATCTAGCTCCATATTGACTAATTGTTGATAGTTTACACTGCCCTCGTTTAATAGTTCAAATGTACGAGCTAAAATATCCTCTTTGACTTTAGCTGAGTCCATGCCATATTGTAATTCTATACATATCTCTTTAATTTTTTTCTCGATTTCATCTGTCGATAATTTTATTTTATTAATACTAAACAAAACATTCTCATGAAAAAATTTATCACCATCCACAGATAAACTATTAGTTAAAGATGTTAATAAGTTGAGCTGTTCTGTCAGATTTCTAGTTGGAACCATTAGAAGATCAAAAAGATGAATCTGATTTATTACATTATCAGAATTTTGTTGAAAATAGAGACAAGATTCCACGATCTCTCTCGTTATTACTCTCTCTTGTTTCAGCATCATTATCAGCTCATCAAGAGTTTCAAATCTGTTAATTGCCGTCCCCCCTCTTAATGTATCCAGTAATTGCTGATAGTCTGCAGTTATTTTGTAAGGGAATTTATTCAACACTGCTTTCATTTGGTGGTATCCTTCACTTGTTTTGTCCGAAAACCGTTCCATTTCCATAAGAATTGTATTTTTTACCTTCTCTTGATTCATTTTTACCATCCTTTACATTTTTTTGTTATAGCATCCGTGGCTTGTCTGTTTTGCTAGACATTCATATCTAGCCTGAATCATAAGAATTAAGGATTGTTCCTTTTATGTACATTCAATCAAATCTTAAACTTCATTAGTATTTTTTACTCCAACTTGTTTCATAACCGCCTCCTTCAGATTAACTTTTTTCTTACAACAGTGATTCTATCCATTGCATTCATCTTTATTACTGTCATTCACTCCTAAAAAAAGGTTTCTTCTTTCAAAAAAACCAGTTATTTTATAATCCCTGCACACGATGATACAATGAACTGAAAGCTATTATATCAGTATTATGATTGTAAACAAACAAAAATAGATATAAACATGCGTTATAAAAAACGCTTAGAAACATTGGCTCTAAGCGCTAAAACTATGGATTGTCATAAAAAAACTTCTGAATATTTCTCGTTAAAAAATATAAGCGTTTGCAATTCTGTCGTCAAATCAATGTATTGAATATTCACATGCTTGGGTACGATCACTCGGTCAGGAGCAAAGTTTAAGATCGCTGATACGCCACCTTTCACAATTTCATCGATTGCTGACTGGGAGTGTTTACTTGGAACCGTTGAAATCGCAACTGTTACTTTTTCTTTTTTGACGATTTCGCCAAACTGTTCGATTGGATAAATAAATTGACCATCGATTTCTTGGTTGACGATTTTAGGGTCATTGTCAAATACACAGACGATATTCAAATTTTCATTTTTTCTAAAATTATTGTGCTTTAAAGCTTTCCCTAGATTCCCATACCCAACTAAGGCAATTCGTTTTTCCTCTTCCGTCTTTAAGATCCGATCAAATACTTCGATCAGATAAGGCACTTCATAACCATAGCCACTGCGCCCCAATTCACCTAAATATGAAAAATCTCTACGGATCGACGCAGAAGGTACTTGGGTGATTTGACTAAATTCATTTGATTTAATCCGCTTCACACCTGAATCATTGAGCATTTTTAAATAACGTAAATATAAAGGTAGTCTTTTAGCTGTTGCTTTTGGTAAAACCGCTATTTTTTCTCCCATCTTCAAACTCCTTTGTTAATTTCTTCACATAGTCAGTTTATCATTTATCCTCTCTTAGAGCAACAGTAGGGAACATAAAAAAGAGTCTGGGATTGACTCCAGACTCTTAAATAAGTGTAAGAACAAATAAAAAGTAATGTTTTTAAAGTATGTTTTATTAAACATAAAAAAACGGTTCAATCTACTTTCTTATTCTTGTCAAAGCTCACGATAATTTCAAGACTCTTATAACAAATCAGCAAATTCTTCTACTTGTTCAGCTTCGGTAGCTGTATGGATCGTTTCCATTTTTAAACCAGAAAGAGCTCGTTCGATCATTTCTTCGATTGGTAAACGTTCTTCGTATTGATGAACTTTATCAAGTCGTGGTCGGGTCTTTGGTTGAGGTGGGGCAAAAATCGTACAGCAATCTTCAAATGGTTGGACTGAAAGCTCAAAGGTATCGATTTGTTCAGCTACTTCAATGATTTCTAATTTATCCATCGTAGCAACTGGACGAATGATAGGCGTATTCGTTACTTCATTGATAGCAACCATGCTTTGTAAGGTCTGGGAAGCTACTTGTCCTAAAGACTCCCCATTAAGGATAATCAACCCATGGCGTAATCGGCGGATCTCATCCGTTAATCGCAGCATCATCCGTCGAGTAATCGTCATCCAGTACCCTTGCGGAATGTTTTTCTTGATTTCTTCTTGGATCTCAGTAAACGGTACCTCGATAAACTCGATTTTACCGACATAAGGAGTCAATTTTGCTGTTAAATCTTTTGCTTTTTGTAATGCTTGCTCACTCGTGTAAGGTGGACTAGCAAAGTGGACCGCTTCAATTTCGACACCACGCTTCATGGCAAAATAACCAGCCACAGGTGAATCGATTCCACCAGACAACATCAACATGCCTTTACCGCTTGTTCCCACTGGCAATCCGCCTGCTCCTTTAATCGTTTCATAGGATAGGTAAGCAGCATCTCGACGGATTTCTACCCGTAGTGGAATATCTGGTTTGCGCATTTGTGCTTCTATATCAGGGAAGATATCTACCACCGCATTTCCTAACGTTTGATTTAATTCATTACTTGTTAATTCAAAGTCGTGGTCACTACGTTTCGCAATAATTTTAAAGGTTTCTTTTCCTGTATAGACTTCTTTCATGATAGCTTGAACTGCATCTTTTAACTTTTGAACATCTTTTTCGATTCGAATACTTGGTGAGAAATTTTGGATACCGAAAATTTTAGCCAATTTAGGTATAACTAATGCACTATCAGCACCATTTAACAGTAGGTGCATCCGGTCACGATCAGCATGGATCTTGATTTCGGGAAAATCACTCAATGCTTGACGAACATTTTGAGCAAGTTGCATAATAAAACTTTTACGGTTTTTTCCTTTTGTTGACAGTTCACCATAGCGGACCATGATTTCACTATATTTCACAAAAACACTCCTTATTGATTAATTGATGGTTGAAAATTTCTTATATAATTGTTTAAAAATGATCATAAATTGTTCTACTTCTGCCATAGAATTACTTTCATCTAAACTAATGCGAACAGCTGACGTAGCTAAATCATCAGGCACATGCATGGCATGCAACGTGCTACTTGCAAGGTGTTTACGAGAAGAACAAGCACTAGTTGTAGAAATAAATATTTGTTTTTCTTCTAACGCATGAACAAGGACTTCTCCTCGAATCCCTTTGAGTGAAAAACATAAGATATGTGGTGCATAATCTTCTCCCTCTGAAAAAATAGTCACTTTTTCATAGGCTTTCAAAGCGTTGATCAATGCCTCTTTTAAATGTTTGGTGTGATCTGGCTTTTGAAGTTTTCGATCCAGTGCAATTCGTAAGGCTTTCGCCATTGCGACAATCGCAGGAACATTTTCTGTTCCACTTCGTTGATTTTTTTCTTGGCCACCACCATTAAGAAGCGGTGCTAAACGTCGTCCCTTCTTCCAATAAATAAAACCTATACCCCGTGGTCCATGAAATTTATGAGCTGAAAACGTCGCAAAATCAACTCTTTCGGTCAGCCATTCAGATAAAGAAACTTTTCCGATTGCTTGCACAGCATCCACATGAAAATGGATTTTAGGGTATTCTTTTAGCAACTCACTGATTTCTAAAATTGGTTGGATTGATCCAATTTCGTTATTGACTGCCATGATTGAAACCAATACCGTGTCTTTACGAATTAGTTTCTTCAATTCATCAACAATGACAAATCCTTGATTATTTACTGGCGCTATACTAACTTCTACCCCTAGAGATTTAAGTTGTTCAGCTGTTTCACTTACAGCAGGATGTTCTATCCCAGAGATGATCATGTGGTTTCCATATTCACGTTTTTCAATCATCGTCCCTTTAAGTACCCAATTATCGCCTTCTGTCCCACCAGAAGTAAAATAAATTTCATCTGGAGTAACAGTGATCAGCTCAGCAATTTGTTTTCTAGCTTGTTGTAACAAACGGTTTGCTTGATTGCCTAAATCATGCAAACTTGACGGATTCCCAATAATCCGCTGACTTGTCTTTATATAGGCATCTAAACTTTGCGGAAAGATTGGGGTTGTCGCACTATTATCAAAATATATCATAAGAAACCCCTCTTTTTTGAAATTCTTTACTATTATAACGGTTGTCCCAATTGCTTTCAAGAGGAGGTTGTTTTTTCAGAAAGTTTCGTGTAATTGAACACGCAAAAAGACAACACTTGGTGGATTGACCAGTGTTGCCTTTTTAGTTAGTTTTATTAAACTAAATCAGGATTCTTAAAATAAAAATCTTCAATTCGCTTGAAAGCACCAGGTTCAACACGTTCGAGTGCTGTACCGATTTCATCCAGAGCTTCTTGATAATGATGTTCCTTATTGAATAAGTAATAACTTTTATCAATTGCTTCTCTGATTTCTTCATGTGTGTGGCGATAACGATTTGCATACTGTAGCATTTGTTCTGTCAGTGCTGCAGCATCCACTAAATCATGCGTTTTCTTATCAAGTAAGTCTAAATCTTCTTCACATAACGTAACTAAGCGATTGACTTCTTCCATATTGACTCTGATTTTATTTAGCACGATACTTAGCTCTTCAATCCGATCAGTTGCCACAAAGAAAAATTCTAAATAATCATTTGGTAGACCAGGCAAACGTTGTTGTTCCACAAAACGTTTCAAATTACGCAATTTAAATTCGAAAGTATCAATTTTTTCTTGCGCTTCTTTTTCACCTTTTCTTAACTCGTGTAGTGAGTCATCGATTTCAACTTGTTGGTTTTCGATATCTTCTAAAACTTTGAATACTTTTTTATAGAAAGTCCGTACTTCAGAATATGGTAACAAGTGTTGCTGGATTTGTGGTTTCATCTGTTCGTTTTGACGTTCGATTTCTTCCACTTCTGTTTGGAATCCGCGTACTCGACCAATTTCATTATGATTCAACGCATAACTTTGAGCAGTATGATCTAACTCAATCAATAATTGACGATTGTTTTTTGTGGCATGTTTGATGTATTGTTCAATGGTTGCTTGATTGGTTGTGACATAATTTTGGGCTTCCATTTCCCGCTCTAGAATGTCGTAGAGCGAATCAATCATACTAGCAGTTTCACGATTCTCGAATTCAACCGTTTCAACTTCTGTTTTTTCAAGATTTGCTAATGAACTTTCAATACGATGGCTTACTTTTTCAATCTCACCAACAAGATCTTCTTCTGGGAAAACATATTGTTCCTGCATCAATTTTTCATAAGTTTGCTGGATTTCTTCCAGTTGTTCTGGGAAAGTAGTGTTCAAATCTTCAAATAGCGGTGGAACTTTTTTCATCAATGCTTCAACTTCATACGTATGTTTTTCTGCTTTATCCAAAACTTCTCGAGCTTCAACAGGATCACCTGAAGTATTCAATGCAACAAATTGCGTGAATTCATTTTCGATCATCTTGACTTGCTTTTGTAATTCAGGAAACGCAGGACCGTATTCTTGCTCATCTTCTCTGATTGTTTCTTTCAGTTCTTCATAGACATCCAAAGCTTGCTGAACCGCTAGTGAATTACGTTCTTCTGTTTCACGTAACTCTTTTAGTCCATCACGAATCTCAGAAACTTTCTTTTCCATTTGGTCCATGGTTTTTTCTGCTTCGATCACAGCTTTTTTACCTTTTAAAAATCGGAAACTCTCATTAAGATTTTCTACTTCAAAAATTTGACTTTCTAACTCAGCAAACGAGGAAGTGGATATGTCATTCCATTTTTGACTCCATTCACGAAAGGTATTTTGGCTTTGCCCCACCAGATGCATTTTTTTAACATCATCGACTTCTTCAATCACAGGCAAGTCGAATAATTCTTCCTTGCGCTTTTCCAAGGCGTCCAATCGATCTTGGTTTTTTTTCTTCATATAGTAACTAACCAAAAAGACGACTAGGGCGACTATAATGATTGCTATGACGATTCCGATGATAACATTATTTCCCATTTAAGGTACCTCCGTTTTCAATATGCATCTATTTTTTATGCTTAGTTAAATAATTTGTGTGCATAAAACAATAAATACGTCTTCCGTGCAAAAGACATCTATTGTAAATTATAACACACAATTTTTAAGCATTCACTAACTTCATCGAAAATCTTTTATTCCTACCTAGAAAATAGCATAACCAGTATGAAACGCCGGTTTATTTTGGTTTGTTTCGTCCATTCAAGACTGTTTCTTTCGAGTCGCTTGGGCGATTTGCCGTTGAATTTCTTTGGCGATCTTAGGTTCAGGGGCACACTGCTCTTCCCAGTTATCAGGTTTTAATACCTTATTCGTGACCGGATGATAATGTGGTTTACCATCTGGGAATAATTTCCCCATGTTTGCTTGGTGAACGATCTCAAATATCTTCGTAGGATCAACACCCAATAATGAAAAAGAACCATAAGTAAAATATAAAAGATCGGTTAAAGCATCGACTTGCTCGATCAAAGGTGCTTGTCCCCATTCTTTTTTAGTCAACATTTTTTGTTCTGCTTTCTCTAATGCTTCGTGAAGAGCTGTTACTCCTTCGTGTAATTGTTCCTGATCTCCCTGACAATTGGCCGCAATCAATTCGACTAATTCTTCGATTTTAAATTCTGCACGATAAATGGCTGCTTGTTTCGAAAATGCAGTCGGTACATCAGGTGAACGAGGGTCAAAAATTTTATGAAACTCTTCTACTTGTTGAAAGGGTGTTTTCTCAGACATCTTTTTCTACCTTCTTTTCTTACTTCTCTTAACATTTTAACTGAAGTCTAGTCTATCAACTGTTTTAGTAAATCAAACCATAATGCTTCAGTCCTTGATAAATTCCGTCTTTTTCATTGGTATCCGTCACATAATCAGCAGCTTGCTTAACTTCTTTTTGAGCATTCCCCATAGCAACCCCGATTCCGACACCTTCCAGCATCTCAATGTCGTTATAATGATCACCAAATGCCATGATCTCGGTCATTTCGATCCCCATGTCTTTGGCAAAGGCTGCAATTCCTGAAAGCTTTGAACCACCTTTTGGAATGATATCAACGGTATACGCATTGGACCGTTGAAAGCTGCACTCCGGAAACCGCTCTTCTAATTTTTCTTGTTCTGATTCCTGACTCAATAAAATACATTGGTAAATTGGCTCATCAAGAATCTCCAGTGCCTCATATCGCTTTTTCTGTCGATGTGGGCTAAAAATTTGCAGTCCTTTTTTCATCAATCGAACGGGAAATTTTTTTGGTAATAAACTAACTAAACGTTTGATCAAAATCGACTGTCCTAATAGCATCGTGGTCGAACCAGCTAGTTGATCTCTTCCACCAAAAATGATCTGGCGATGGTTCTTATCAGCATATTCCACGATCTTACTTAAAACGACTTGATCAAATGGTTGATCTACAATCGTTCGTTCGGCAGTAAATACCAATTGTCCATTATAGACAACATACATATCTAATTCCAATTCATCAATCACTTCTTTGATTTTAACTGGACTCCGCCCAGTTGCTACACCACACAATATCCCATTTTTTCTGGCATAGCTAATCGCACGTTTAGTCGAAGCAAGTGCTTTTGAACGGTCGTTGACTAATGTGCCATCAATATCAAAAAAAATTGCTTTGATCATTCAACGCTCCCTCTCTAAAATAAATCCATTTGTTGTGGGTTTAAGCCTTCCGGTTTTATTTTTAATATTTTTTGTAAAGCTAACGCATTTTCTGCAGCATCTCCACCAGAATTGTTGTTAAAGATAATTCCGATTTCTTTCGTTTTTGAGCTAACAGAATCAATAGCAGTTGCTAGTTCTCTCAGTTCCTGCTCAGAATAGCGATAAAGAGTTCTTTTTTTACGCCAATCTTTATCATTGGCCTGCCAACCTTGAGCATTTCTTCCGTGAAACCTGAAAAGAGCAAAGTCTGGATTCGTGATGAATGGGTCAAAAGGAACTGTTGTGTTTAACAACTGTGGTTCATCAATTACTGCCAAAGAAAATTCTGCTCGAGTCATGAAGCTTCTCGTGCGCTCAACGAATTCCTCACTGTACCACGAAAAGTCCCGAAGTTCGATTGCTACCGGATAGCCAGCAAACCATTTTCGAAGCTTACGTAGGTATTGTACACTTTCCTTGGTGCATTTAAAGGAAGCTGGAAATTGGACTAAAAAACAAAAAAGCTTGTTCGCATCACTCATTGGTTTCATTACTTCCAGAAATTTAGCAATCATTTCTTCTTCTGTTTGATAATATTTTTCCCAGTCTCCTTGACCACTAATCCCTTGATACGCCTTAACAACAAAACGAAAATCATTTGGAACCTCTTGCACCCATTTTTCTACCGAAGTTCGTCTTGGGATTCCATAGTAAGCTGTATCAAGCTCCACTAATGGCAAATATCTAGCATACTCATAAAGTGTGTTATTCTTTTTTCCAGTCAATTTATCATGTTCTTTAAATGAGGTTAATCCGATTCGTATCATTTCAAGCCACCTTTGCTTTTCCATCCAAAAATCAACTATGTATAGTGAGATTTACTACTCATTGCTCAATGCCACGGATAGCAAAACTCTTTCATATAGTATACAATAAGCGTTAAAGCCTATGCAAAATTATATGTAAGGAAGTCCGAAAAAAAATGAAAAAAATTCTAATTTTACACACTGGCGGAACGATTGCCATGAGAGAAAATCTTTTAACTGGTGGAGTGAGTCCTGATGTTGTGAATCCTTTGCTAGATGCTGAAATTGAAATTCCAGAAAATGTTGATTTAGTAATAGAAGATATCTTTAATCTTCCTTCACCTCATATCATGCCTAAACATATGTTAATTTTAAAAAATCGGATTAATGAAGCCTATCATTTGGGGTTTGACGGTGTTGTAATCACTCATGGAACAGATACGTTAGAAGAAACCGCCTTTTTCTTAGACACGACGATTGGAGATAAACTGCCGATCGTACTAACTGGCGCTATGCGATCCAGCAACGAATTAGGGAGCGATGGGCTGTACAATTTCGAGAGTGCTATTCGAGTCGCTAGTTGTAAGGAAGCCAATGGAAAAGGTGTATTGGTCGTAATGAACGATGAGATCCACTCCGCGCGTTACGTGACCAAAACCCACACGACAAATGTTGCCACTTTTCGTACACCCACATTAGGTCCAATTGGTCTAGTAACAAAACATCGGATCTTATTTATGCAAGAATTACTAGAAACTACACGCTTAGATATCACTTCAGTCAATGGTACGATCCCAATCGTTAAGGCTTATGCGGGGATGCAAGGTGATCTATTAGAAGCTATCGCCCATACCAAAGTAGATGGCCTAGTGATCGAAGCTTTAGGAGCTGGCAATTTACCACCACAAGCTGTAACAGCTTTGAAAAAATTATTAGTACAAAAAATCCCAGTGGTCTTAGTTTCCCGGTGTTTTAATGGGATAGCAGAACCTGTTTATGACTACGAGGGTGGCGGAAAAGAATTAGCAAACATGGGGATTATTTTTTGTAATAGCATCAATAGCCAAAAAGCTCGCATCAAACTACTGATTGCCTTGAATCACGGGTTAAAAGATCAATCATTGATTTCGTTTATTACTCAATAAGTTATAGCTAAATCACATACGAAAATTCCTGACATTAAAATTCCGTTCTAAAAAAAATCCAGAGTTCGTTTAGCAATTGAACCAATTTTACGCATTCTTTTTTCAATCATGGAAGGTTATCGATCCTTGCCTATTACTGGATATCCAAAAGTCTTATTTCCATGTTAGAATGTCCAAAAGTATGAACACCTAAAGAATTCTTTATTATTCAGCACTTCGGCAATCAATCAAAAAAGAGGTTGAGACAAAAGTGTTCAGCATCAAGAAATAAGAAGGAATTTCCGAAAATTGCTTCTCAAATTTTTGGTAAATTTCGGCTTATTTCCGAAGATGCTACTTTTGTCTCACCGTGAACAAGAGGTCGTGAAAAGAGTGTTTTGACCTGAGCGTTAAGGATGGAAATCTCGAAACAGCTTCCCATGTTTTGAGATTTTTTGACTTATCGCCGAAGGTCAGCTCTTTGAACACCGTTTATCCGTTTTTAGAGATACTAGAAGAGACTGAGACAACTTTTGTCTCAGTCCCTTTTTTCCCTTGTTGTTCCTGCTTATTTCCCAGAGCTAGACACTTCTGCGACAACCTCTTTCCGATTGAAACATCGTTTGCTATTAGCAGTTTATTTATTTTTCCAAGTGATATTTGCTTCACAATAGAGTTGTTCTTGCATTCTGATTTCATGTCTTGTTTTCACACCATGTTCCATCTCTACTTGTTCATAATGACTTTCAATTTCATTTCCATATTCCACTTCTTTGTCAAAACGGATCAAAACTTTTTCTGGTACATGTGTCGTCAAGAAATCATAGCCTAAGACATCAATAATCCAGTTGAAATACATGGCATTGTTCACATGTTGGTTACTATCGATATCATAGAAACGCACGCGATAAGGTAACATCGTGCCCGATTCGATCTTTTCTATTTTTTCTTGCCGTTTGATTTTTTTGATTTTTTCGCTTTCAAACGGTGCAATAATTTCTTCATTGACGCTACTCATTTTCCGATTCACAAAATCCATTAATACAAAAACTGATTCTATTTTTACCAGTTCTGTACCTTCTTCATCATGAATCCAAAAATTACGATAACAAAAGAATTTATTGTACTCCATGGCTTGTGTTGTTATAGAAATCGTCTCTCCTACTTTAGGCAAACGAGTGATTGTCATTGAATAATTGGTAATGACCCAAGTCAGTCCAAAACTATTGACAAATTTACTGCCACGATCAAGCGCATCACTTTGATCTTCCGATGTCTTGATCACGATTCCTAACATTGATGGAAATGTCATGGTCTGATTAATGTCACATTCATAATATGAAACTTCATGTTTTTTTGTATATCTCTTTGCCAAAAAAACACCCTCCTCTTATCTTTTCGCTAATAATTGATCCACTTGTGAACCATAACTTTCCCCAAACATATTTAGATGGGCTAACAAATAATATAACTGGTAAATCGGCAATCGCTTTTCCCAATTTTTTTCCAAAGGATAGACCATTTGATAACTTTGTAAAAACTCTGGACGAAATCCACCAAATAGCTGGCTCATAGCTATGTCCTGCTCACGATCACCGTAAGAAACGGCTGGATCAACGAAGACTGGTTCTCCTTGCTGATCAAAGAACACATTACCACTCCACAAGTCGCCATGCAAGAGGCTAGGGACAATCTTTTTATCACTAAAGTTTTCTAACACATATTGCTTAAAAGAAATAAATGTTTCTTGGCGGTTTTGATTCCAATGGTTGTTTTTTTGTGCCAAAGCAATTTGACTTTCTAGACGATTTTTGAAGAAGAAAAGCCACCAATCTTCTTCCACATGATTGAATTGCGGAACGGTCCCTAAATAGTTATCCTTTCGATACCCAAATTGAGGAGCGGTTACCTTGTGCAATTTCGCCAAAGAAACGGATAGATCTTTTTGATCTCCTTTACCAGGTTCGATCCATTCCATCAAAAGATAGGCACCATCTTTTTGTTCACCCAGCATGTAAGTTTCAGGTACTCGAACGTAGGGAGCTAGTTCTTTTAACCCATCCACTTCCGCTTCAAAAAAAGACTTTCCAATATTAGGATGAAGCTTTAAGAAATATGATTTATTTTGCTCTTCAATTCGATACGTTTGATTAACGTCCCCACCAGTGATAGGTATCACTTTGCCTTCTAATTGGATTTCTGCTAACACCGACTGAATATTCATCTCTACTCCTCCTTACATGCTTTTCCAACCTATTTGTTAGCTATCATTATATCACAGAGAATCTAAAACAAAGAAAATGAGTCTAGTAACTCTTTGTTCAACAGTAAAAGTCCATTGCTCATATTTATAGATAAAAAAAGAGAGGCTTCTTTCAAAATTAGCAACCCTACTAATTTCGAAGACTAACCTCGTCTTTCTTTCAATCCCTCATTTACTTTCTTTTTCAGTAATCTGAGACACCAATTCGTCTATTTTCTTCATACTTTGAGTAGAATTAGCTTTTTAAGCCAATGCGCCCATTGGATCCCAAGGAGCTAAAACGATTGGTTCTTCATTGAAGGCTTGGAGTTGCTCTTTCGACAACAAATCTTTGCGAACAACGATTTGATACGTGTATTCGTTCATCCAATCGTCACTCATTACAAAAAATCCTTTATTGCCGACTTTTTCTCCCCAGCTATTTTCGACTTTCCATTTCGTTGATTTCCCATCAACAAGATCGACTCCCGTCAATACCATCGCGTGGGTCATTAAGCTTTCACCATAATCTAAACGTTGTGCTTTAGTCATCGTAAAATCTACATCGAATAAGTCATCCATGTCGTAAACATCCAGTGCCATGACCCCACTATCTCTAGTTGAAGATTGTCCGACATCACAACCAAACCAAACAGACTCTCCTTGTTCCAGTTGGGCAACAGCCAACTGTTTAAACGTTGACATATCTACGTTCAAATAACGAACTTCTTTCCCGCCAACCACATTACCTAACATTTCTACAGTGTAAGAACGATCAAAAGGTTTGTCTTTTGTCGGTGCATTGATGATGCTAACGTAATCATCTAGTTTTACGCCAATATATTTATCATAAAAGAGTTGAGGTGTAAGCTGTTGGTCAATATGATAATTGTTTTCTTCGTCACGGTATTCAAAATCAAATTCTTTTGGTGGTGTTCCTAAGGAGATGGCTAAAAATTGATAGATTCCTTCTAGCATTTCCTCTTTTTTTGCTTGAATCGCTTCAGCAGTTTCACCACCGGCAATCATTTCACGTAAGACCGTCGCATCTTTACGCAACAATTTATTCAAGTAATTATTTAAATCTCGTGAATTTGAACTATTTGCACTTTCTGGCATAACAGATTTAGGAACTACACCATATTTCTGGAAGAGGGAAACGATCATATCCCATTGTCCGCCATCTTGTTGTGGGGTTGTTAATAAAAAGGCTACTTTTCGGCTATCTAAGGCATCATTCCCTGTTGCGATAATATTTTCATAAAAATAATTAGCTTTTTCATATTTGTCCCAGAAAAATGTATAGTTTTGTGATAATTCAAATTCTTTCAAATGGAATTGATTGAGCAATTTATGTCGGAAAGTATTTAATGCTGCAAACATCCAGCAACGACCAGATTGTTTCTGATTTGAAACCTTTCCCGTTGATAAATCAATTGAAAAAACCGGTGTATTAGACACATGGGCAGCCACATTTTCAGCAGAAGCGGTGATCCCATTTTTTACTACCGCTCTTTGTAGAGCTTGTTGCTTGTTGTTTTCTTCAAAACCTTTTGCAAATTTTTTCGTCATTTCAGGTGTAATAGCTTTCATCCAATCATCCTTCCAATCAAAAATATATCTTTAATTCTACCCTTAAGTGGTTTGAAATACAACGACTCACTTTTAATCGTTACAACAAATCGACTGAATCCCCCTCACGACAACCCTTTTTTGTTATTCTCAAAAGTTTTTGAGAATAACAAAAAAACCACAGCTTAGAGGCTGTGGTTGAAGTACTCCGGCAGTAGGACTCGAACCTACGACATCATGATTAACAGTCATGCGCTACTACCAACTGAGCTATGCCGGAATCAAGTACATGTATATAATATCAATTTATCTTAAATAACGCAATACTTTTTTTACATATTTTTTTGTTTTTTCACAAAAATCACTGCACAAAATTTGTTATTTATACAATTTAGAATGATCATCCTATGAAACCAAATTTTTTTTGTTTTAGATATTGACAAAATTGATTATTTTCGTTATTCTATTACTTGTATTAAGAAATCATGCCGCTTTAGCTCAGTTGGTAGAGCGCTTCCATGGTAAGGAAGAGGTCGCCGGTTCAAGCCCGGCAAGTGGCTTACTTAGATAACGTAACCTGTTGTTTTAACAATAAGGTTACGTTGTTTTTTTATCTTCATTTTTTTAAATACTATATGATTTTATAGCTAATAAAACTAAGCTGTAATGAATAGCTAGTTGTAAATAAACGTAAAGGACTAGAGCCTTAGATATAAATCTTACGTTTACTCTAATAACGAGTAAACAGTGTTCAATCAACCACTCCTTGCAATAAGCCTGAATTTTTCATAATATGAGAAGCTGTTTCAAGATCCCCATCCTTATTGGCCCTGCAATTACTCATCGCAGTTTCTACTTAGTGAGCGCTCAGATCAGAACGCTCTTTTCGCATCCTCTGATCTACGATGTTCCAAGTAGTATCGAAAATAAGCTGGAGAATCCCAAAAATAAGAAGAACTATTTTTGGATTCTCCAGCTTATTTCTCAGTGCTAAACACTGCTGTCACAACTGCATGTCTTTAAGGGCGTAAATCAACTAGAGGGACTTGGTTATCCAAAGTTCCACTAGGGGATTCAAGTTTAAAACTATTTAAACGGGGGTCTAAAGTTAACGTCATCGTTTCATCCATGTACATTTTTGAATAGTCTTTGATATAAATGGCTCCCATATCACTGTCAATCTTCATTGGATAGTCTGTTTTCTCTTGTTTGCTAGCTAATAACAATAGACGGAAGCTCGTATCTAACGAACACACACCCATCTTAGAATACTTACCCACACCATCATCTAGGTCAAGAATGATGGTGGCACCTTCTTGGATATACTTTTCTAATCTTTCCTGCGCTTTTTCAGAGATTTTTAAATACATATTACCTTCCACCTCCAACTCTCATTACCTTACGATGCTAGCACGTTTCTTTCTATGAAGCGAACCATCTGCTCAGTTCCCGCCTAAACTATTCCTTTTGTTAAAAGTTATCTTTTGAAATACCAGACTAATCGCATCCATTAAGAAAAAACTATTGTTCAATCGCACTGATAAATTAACTAGTCTTATACTGTGCCCAAAATATATAAAGACAAAAAAACACGATAGAAATTCTATCGTGTCTAAAT